>DAIMEA010000006.1:0-25985 GCA_036725585.1 Prolixibacteraceae bacterium
GAAGGGTCCCCCCGTTTTTGTGGATGTCTCCCCAATCGATTATGCCATCGACGTTACGAAAATTGAAGAGCGGATTACCCCCAAAACAAAAGGGATCATTGCCGTATCGCTCTTTGGACAGTGCGCCGATTTTGATTCCATCAACGAAATTGCCCGCAAACACGGATTATGGGTAATTGAGGATGCCGCCCAATCGTTCGGGGCTACTTACAAAGGCCGCCGATCCTGCTCCCTGACCGAAGTGGCCGTAACCAGCTTCTTCCCGGCCAAGCCCCTGGGCTGTTACGGCGATGGAGGGGCTGTTTTCACTGTAGATGAAACGTTTGCAGAGAAAGTCAGGCTTCTGCGCTCCCATGGACAGGTACAACGCTACCATCATCATCTGTTGGGGATTAACGGACGTATGGATACCTTGCAGGCAGCTATTCTAAGGGTGAAACGGAAACATTTTGAAGCCGAGTTGCATACCCGCCGACTGGCTGCTACTTTGTATAAAAACCTGTTGGAGGGACAGGTCTTCCTGCCCGAGATCCGGGAATACAACAACAGCACCTGGGCCCAGTTCACAATTGGTGTTGCCGGACGGGACAAGCTCCGGAATAAGCTTCAGGAACAGGGAATTCCTTCATCGGTTCATTATCCTTTGCCCCTGCCCAAACAGCCCGCCTTTTCAACCTTGCCTTCGTGCGAAGAGGAATTTCCGGTGTCGGAGTTGTTGTCCGAAACGGTATTGTCGTTGCCCATGCACGGATTAATCACTAAAGAGGAAGTGGAGGAAGTGGCGCGGGTGATTCTTCATGTGTTACAGGAATGGAGGCGCTGAGAAAAAAATTCAACCGCAAAGACACCAAGACGCCAAGAAAAAAAACTCAACCGCAAAGACGCCAAGACGCCAAGAAAAAGTGAACCGCGGAGACGCAGAGACGCAAAGAAAAAAAATTCAACCGCAAAGACGCAGAGACGCAAAGAAAAAAAATTCAACCGAAAAGACGCAGAGACGCAAAGAAAAAGTGAACCGCGGAGACGCAGAGACGCAAAGAAATAGTAATTTAGCGTTATAGTTCAAAAGCCTCCTAGCACCTTTGCGCCTTAGCGGTTCAAAAAGAAACCTCTTAGCGCCTTAGCGGTTCAAAAAGAAACCTCTTAGCGCCTTAGCGCCTTAGCGGTTAAACAGTATTACCCAAACTGAAAAAAGAAGATTCTATGGAAAAGCAAAAACTAAACGCCTTGTCAAAAAAGATTCTTGATGCTTCCATTACTGTCCATAAAGAAATGGGACCCGGATTACTGGAATCAATCTATGAATATTGTTTGATTAAAGAATTGGAATTAAGAAATATTATTGCTAAGCGTCAGGTTGAATTACCTCTTTTTTATAAAGGGGAACTTCTATCCAAAGAATTTAGAATTGATATTCTGATTGAAGACGAGATAATTATTGAGTTGAAAACTGTTGAACAAATTTTGCCTGTTCATGTAGCCCAAATTATTTCCTATTTGAAACTGGCGAAAAAAAAGTTAGGTTTCTTGATAAACTTTAACGAAGCATTGTTAATTAATGGTTTTCATCGGTATGTAAATAATTTTTAATAAAACCTCTCTGCGCCTTTGCGCCTTTGCGGTTTTAAAAAAAAACCTCTTTGCGCCTTTGCGCCTTTGCGGTTTTAAAAAAAAACCTCTCTGCGCCTTAGCGTCTTTGCGGTTTATAAAAGAAACCTCTTTGCGCCTTTGCGCCTTTGCGGTTCAAACAAACCTCTTTGCGCCTTAGCGTCTTTGCGGTTTAAAAAAGAAACCTCTTTGCGCCTTTGCGCCTTTGCGGTTAAAAAAACCTCTCTGCGCCTTAGCGTCTTTGCGGTTCAAAAAAAACCTCTTAGCGCCTTTGCGCCTTTGCGGTTTAAAAAAGAAACCTCTCTGCGCCTTAGCGTCTTTGCGGTTCAAAAAATTTTATCTATGGAAAATGCGTACATACACGAAACTGCCTGCGTCGATGAAGGTTCGATTATAGGAGAAGGGACAAAAATCTGGCACTTTTGCCACATCATGTCGGGTGCCCGTATCGGGATCAATTGTGTGCTGGGGCAAAATGTCTTTGTCGGGGGGAAGGCCTTGATCGGGAATAACGTGAAAATACAAAACAATGTAAGCGTTTACGATTCCGTTGAAATTGGCGATGATGTTTTTTGCGGACCCAGTTGCGTATTTACCAATGTGATCAATCCCCGGGCTTATGTGCATCGAAAGGATGAATACCAAAAAACAATCGTGGAAAAGGGAGTGACCATCGGGGCAAACGCAACCATTGTCTGTGGTGTCCGCTTGGGCCGCTTTTGTTTTATTGGGGCGGGCGCCGTAGTGACGCACAATGTTAAACCGTATGCACTCATGACCGGTATACCCGCCCGGCAAAGCGGTTGGGTAAGCCGCTATGGGGTAAAGCTCGACGATAAATTGATTTGCCCCGAAACCGGCCAGAAATATGCCTTGGTAAATGGACAACTCGAAATGATTGATTATGAATCACAAAGAATCAGTTCTTCGGAAGATTGAATCCCGCGAAGTACATGTCGGAATTATCGGGATGGGCTATGTAGGCTTGCCACTGGCTGTGGCTTTTGCTTCAAAGGGTGTTGCTGTTACCGGTTTCGATACCTCGACCGATAAAGTGGAAAAACTGCAAAAGGCACATAATTACATACGCGATATTCCCGACGATGAACTAACCCGGGTGATCGATTCGGGACGGTTAAAAGCAACGGCCGACTATGCCCTTCTAACGGACTGCGATGCACTCATTATTTGTGTGCCCACACCCCTCGACCGTTTCAAAAAGCCCGATACCTCCTACATCGAATCGGCCAGCAGGGAAATTGGGCAAAACCTGAAGTCCGGCACCTTTGTCTGCCTCGAAAGCACTACCTACCCCACCACCACCGAATCGCTGATCCTTCCGCTTATCGAGAACACATCGGGGCTGAAACACGGGGAAGATTTTTGGCTGGCCTTTTCGCCCGAAAGAGTCGACCCCGGGAATCCCGGTTTCAACACAAGGAACACGCCCAAAGTGCTGGGCGCCCTGACCCCCGACGGGCAGGAAATTGGTGAAGCGCTTTACCGGTTGGCCGTCGAAACGGTACATCCGGTGAGTTCTCCACGGGTTGCTGAAATGGTAAAGATCCTGGAGAATACCTACCGGTTGGTCAATATCAGCCTGATTAACGAATTAGCGCTGCTTTGCGGAAAAATGGGCATTGACATTTGGGAGGTGATTGATGCAGCACGAACAAAACCTTTTGGATTTCAAGCCTTTTATCCCGGGCCGGGCATTGGGGGGCACTGCATCCCACTCGATCCGTTTTACCTGGAACACATTGCCAAAAAATACAACTTCGACCTGAGCATGATCCATACCGCAGGACACATCGACATGATGATGCCCCACCGGATGACCATCAAGATTACATCGGCCTTAAACCGGCAAAAAAAGGCCATCAACGGCAGCACGATCCTTTTTTTGGGAGTAGCCTACAAACCCGACATCGACGATGCCCGTGAATCGGCTGCCCTGAGAATCATCGACGAGACACTGGGCAAAGGAGCCATTGTTTCCTATCACGATCCCTACATTCCCGAAATAACAACACCTGCCGGATACACGCTGCTGTCGGTTCCCTTAACGAAACAACAATTGCAGGCACAGGATTGCACCGTGATTACGACAAACCACAAACTGTTCGACCCGGACTTCATTTTCCGTCATTCTTCCCTGATTGTCGATCTGCGCAATTTGATCCGGGAGAAATCGCCAAAAGTGTATAAGCTTTAAGAAAAGATTGATTCGCAGAAAATCAGGAAAACCTTTGCTATGAGCGGCCCCATTTCCCGAAACGGCCGGATCTCGTCCTTGCCGATGCAGGGCCGGGCATTTTTTTGTTACCTGTCTATTGACAAAAAGCAATCCTTTTACAGACAATAAGCACATATGGAAGGGGAAAAACCTTGCTATTTTCGTTTTTTGAGAAGTAATGCAGTAGAATAGAAAATATGAAGAACACAGCCATCATTTTTGTAGTTTGGATAAGTTCGGTGCTCTTTTCGTGCCAATCGCCTGTTATCGATAAAGAAAGCGACCGGGTAAGCATTCGCATAAAAGAAACCGGAGAAACAATCCGCCTGATCCCGTATACCGATCTGATTGTCCGGGTATCCGTTTCAAAACCCGGCCAGCCCCTGGTCGAAACCGAAAGTCTTATCGCGGACATGAAACCGGATACATCGCTCGTTTGGGAACTGGATCCGTACGACGACCGGGTGGTTTTATCCACAGCAAAACTCAGGGTCACGGTTTCGACCCGTACGGGCGAAATAGAATTCACCGATCCCGATGGTTCTGTCCTCCTTCAGGAAGAATTGGGCGGAGGACGATACTATGGGAATGAAATCGACGAATCAGCAAAAGAAAATGCCTTTCAGCAGGTGTTTGAATCGCCTGCCGATGAAGCCTTCTATGGTCTGGGACAGCACCAGAACGGCGAAGTGAATTATAAAGGTCTCGATGTGGAACTGATGCAGCACAACATTGTGGCTGTTGTTCCCTTTGTTTACTCCAGCAAAAATTACGGGATCCTCTGGGACAACTACTCGATCACCCGCTTTGGCGACCCACGCGATTATCAGCCCATCGGGTCGCTGAACCTGTACGATGCCGATGGGAATCCCGGCGGATTAACTGCCCGGTATTTCGATGCGCCCGATCACCTCTTTGTTCAGAAAACGGAGGATACGCTTGCCTACAATACCCTCGACGACCTCCGTAAATTCCCCGAAGGATTTCGGATGAGCCCGGAAAGCAAAGTGGAATGGGAAGGCTACCTTGAACCCAAAATCGAAGGGCAGCATAAATTCAAACTATACGTGGCCGGGTACTGGAAAGTATGGGTCGATGGAACGCTGATCATCGACAAATGGCGCCAGGTTTGGAATCCGTGGTACAACAAATTTTACATCGATCTGAAAAAAGGCGAAAAAACCCATCTAAAAATGGAATGGAAGCCCGATGCCGGCGTATCGTACCTCGGACTGACCGTTCAGGACCCGGGCTATGCCGACAAACAAAACAAACTGTCGCTCTGCTCCGAAGCCGGCAAACAAATCGATTATTATTTCATCAAGGGGAACGATGCCAGCGAAGTGATCTCCGGATACCGGGATTTGACCGGAAAAGCGCCCATCGTGCCCAAATGGGCCATGGGTTTGTGGCAAAGCCGTGAGCGATACCGTAACCAGGAACAACTGCTCGGAGTAGTACAGGAATACAGGAAACGGAATATCCCCTTCGACAACATTGTGCTCGACTGGCAATACTGGCCCGAAGACCAATGGGGCGATCACGATTTTGACAAGCAATATTGGCCCGATCCCGATAAAATGATCTGCGACATTCACAACATGAACGCCCACATCATGATTTCGGTGTGGCCGAAATTCTACATGGGAACCCAAAATTTCAAGCGCTTCGAGGAGAACGGATGGTTGTTTATGAAAAATGTGGAACTAGGCCATCGCGACTGGGTTGGGCCCGGGTACCTGAGTACTTTCTACGATGCCTACAATCCCGAAGCCCGCAAAGCCTTCTGGGAAGGCCTGGATGAAAAACTATTCAGCAAAGGGATTGATGCCTGGTGGCTCGATGCCACCGAACCCGATATTCATTCGAATGTTACACTTGATGAACGAAAGTCGACGTTGACACCCAATTATTTCGGCACTGGCGAGGAATTCTTCAATAGCTATTCGTTGCTGCAGGCCAAAGGTGTATACGAAGGACAGCGTTCGTCCAATCCCGATAAGCGGGTGTTCATCCTTACCCGTTCGGCCTTTGCCGGGCAACAGCGCTATGCTGCAGCAACCTGGAGTGGCGACATTGTTTCCCGTTGGGACGATTTGCGCGACCAGATCGCTGCAGGGATCAATATGGGGCTTTCGGGTATTCCTTATTGGACAACCGACATTGGCGGTTTTTCGGTCGAACGCCGGTACGAACACCCCACTCCGGCCGATTTAAAGGAATGGCGTGAACTGAATACCCGCTGGTATCAGTTTGGCGTATTTTGCCCGCTGTTCCGGATCCACGGCCAGTTCCCCCTGCGCGAAATCTATAACCTGGCCCCGGAAAATTCAGTCGAATACCAATCGATGGTTTATTTCGACCGCTTGCGCTATCGGCTAATGCCCTACATCTACTCATGGGCTGCCGCTGCATGGCACGAAAATGCCGTTATCATGCGCGGTCTGGTAATGGATTATGCATACGACCGGAATGTACACAACATCAACGATCAGTTTCTTTTCGGGAAAGCGTTTATGGTTTGTCCCATAGGTTCCTGCGGGCAACGTGAACGCAAGGTGTACCTGCCTTCCGATAAGGGGTGGTACGATTTTTATACCGGACGCTTTTACACCGGCGGTCAGAGCCTGACTGTTGAAGCACCTCTCGACCGTATCCCCTTGTTTGTTCCGGCAGGATCCATCCTACCCGTAGGTCCCGAAATTCAATATGCCCTGCAACCCTCTGGCGGAAAACTCAACCTGATGGTATATACCGGAGATGATGCTTCGTTTACCCTTTACGAAGACGAAGGAACAAACTATAACTATGAAATGGGAATTTTTTCCCAAATTGAACTTGTTTATAACGAAAAGGAGAAGACGCTGACACTGGGCGAACGCATGGGTTCCTTCCCTGGGATGGATTTGAACCGGGAAATACGTGTCTTTGTTTTTAATTCGGAAAAACCGGCTCCGTTCCATACCGACCGCAAACCCGACTTTGTTTTTGAATACGATGGAAAACAACAGGTCATTCGCCTGCGATAAGCCATAAAAAACAGATAAACAAAAAAAAAGATAATCAATGAAACTATTGAAAATGAATTGGATGGTTGTTCTTCTGCTTGCAATCCTTGCCGGTTGTCAGCAGAAAAGCACCACCGTAAACACGGTACAGAACGGCGTGGTACTGACCGGAGAAAAAATAAATCTGAGAGCCCAGTTCTACACCGACGAAATTGTTCGGATCGTAAAATGGGTTCCCGAAGGAGGCCCCGAAAAGAAATCCTTGTCGGTGATCCAGAATTCCCTGCCGGTACTGGATGTGACGGTGAATGAAACGGTCGACTCGGTTTATCTGCAATCGTCGGGTCTTGCGCTTGCGATATGCAAAAAAACGGGAAATATCGATTATCGGAATCCCGATGGAACAGTTTTGCTGAAAGAAAGGGACAAAGCCCTTTTTGAACCGGTTGTATACGATGGGGATTCGGGTTTCACCGTTCAGCAGGATTTTGAACTCACCCCCGACGAGGGTATCTACGGATTGGGACAGCACCAGTATGGTTATTTTAATTACCGCGGCAAAGAGGTAGTTTTGGTTCAATCGAATACCGACGCTGTAAATCCTTTTCTGGTTTCAACCCAAAACTATGGCATTCTCTGGGACAACTACTCCAAAACGATTTTCAGCGACGACCTGACCGGGGCTTCCCTCTGGTCCGACATAGCCGACAACATCGATTATTACTTGGTATGTGGCGAGACGATGGACCAGGTAATATCGGGATATCGCTACCTAACCGGCACTGCCCCGATGTACGGCAAATATGCCTATGGATACTGGCAAAGCAAAGAACATTACGACACCCAGGCCGAACTGATGTCGGTGGCCCGAAAATACCGGAAGCTCAAAATCCCCATCGACAACATGATCCAGGACTGGGATTACTGGAACGGAGCCGAAAACTGGAGCGGGATGTTTTTCGACAAAACCCTTTTCCCCGAGCCGAAAAAAATGATGGATGAGTTACATGCGATGAATTTTCATGCCATTATATCCATTTGGCCGGCCCTGGGGCCCAAAACAGAAATTTATGCCGACATGGACCGGCACGGATTCCTGTACGACCCGGTGGGCTGGGCAGGTTTCAAATACTACGATGCGTTCATTCCCGAAGCCAACGATTTGTATTGGAAATACCTGCGCGACGGAATTTTCTCGAAAGGACTCGACGGCTGGTGGATCGATTCGACGGAGCCCGACGTGGTGAATGCCCTCACCAAGGAAGCAACCGAATACGAGATGAAAAAAATGGGGAGCAACCACCTGGGTTCCTGTGCCCGCTACCTGAATGCTTTTTCGCTGGTAATGACCGATCCCATTTACAAAAACTGGCGCAAGGAAACCTCCGTCAAGCGGGCTTATGTATTAACCCGTTCGTGCTATTCCGGCCAGCAGCGTAGTGCCGCCACTACCTGGAGCGGCGATATCGGGGCGAACTGGGAAGTGTACCAAAACCAGATCGCTGCCGGTTTGAACCACTCGATGTCGGGAATACCTTATTGGACTTTCGATATTGGCGCTTTTGTACTGGGCGCTTACGAAGGTGTTTTCAATACAGGAGGGAAAGATCCTGCCTACCAGGAACTGTATTGCCGCATGTTCCAGTTGGGCGCGTTTAGTCCCATTTTTCGCTCGCACGGCTCCGAAACGCCCCGAGAAATATGGGAGATGGGCGAATTCACCGAGTCGCTGATCTTGTTCGACAACCTGCGATACCGCCTGCTGCCCTATATTTATTCCCTGGCATGGAAAGTTACCAGCGAAGATTATACCCTTATGCGCGGTCTTCCCATGGATTTTACCACCGACAAAAACACATACTCCATCGGCGATCAGTTGATGTTCGGATCATCGATCATGGCTTGCCCGGTTACCGAATTTATGTATTACCAGCCTCCTCTGGCCAGCCAGCTTGTTCCGGCGGCATGCTTCACCACCAGCGACGGAAAACCCGGATTGATGGCCCGATATTATAAGGATCGCGAATACACTGTGCCGGGCAAAGAACAGATCGACCCGAACATCAACATAAACTGGTATGCCGGGCGCCCCGATTATGTCACCGACTCGATGTATTCAATCCGCTGGGAAGGAAAGCTGATTCCTCAGGAAAGCGGCCGGCACCAGTTTCACATGAAATGTTTCGATGCGAAACGGATCAAATTGAATGGGGAAACACTTCCCATTGTGTACACCAGCACCGAACAATATACCGATTTTGTGGAACTTGAAGCCGGAAAGGAATACGCGTTCGTAGTGGAAACGGAAAACAATTCGACCGGCGCCGCCCGAATGCAGCTTTTCTGGAAAACACAGTCGATGTTTGCTCAGGAAAAAGAAAAGGTCGAAAAGGAAAAGACCCGGGATGTTTACCTGCCGGTTTGTGCCGGATGGTACGATTTCTGGACCGGGAAGAAATTTGATGGCGGGCAAATCCTGACCTTCGACACCCCGAAGGAGCGGATTCCCCTTCTTGTGAAAGCCGGCTCCATTATCCCCATGGGTCCTTTTGTTCAGTACGCGACCGAAAAACCGGCCGATCCGCTTGAATTGCGGATTTACCCGGGCGATAACGCTCAATTCCAATTGTATGAAGACGAAAACGACAACTACAATTACGAAAAGGGTATCTATTCGACCATCGATTTTACCTGGGACGATGCAACCCGAACCCTCACCATCGGCGACCGGAAAGGGGAATTTCCCGGGATGCTGAAAACCCGAACGATAAAGGTCGTTCTGGTGAATGAAGGCGTGGGCGCCGGCGTGGATTATTCATCCCGTTTTGATCAAACGCTTACGTACACAGGGAACGGGCAAATCATCCGGTTTTAAAGCCGGATGATTGAATTCCTTCCGCTACGATTTTTTCTTATACAAGGTTAAATTTTGGATTGATGAAAGAGGGGCTGTTCGAAAAGCAGCCCCTTCTTTTTATTCTTTCTTATCCAAAATTTTCTCAATTTCATCCATTACCTTATTCATCGCCTCCATGGCTTTTTCGAAGGGATCGGAAGTGGTCATATCGACACCGGCCTTTTTCAACAAATCAATCGGATAATCGGATCCGCCTGCAGATAGAAAAGCAAGATAATTTTCGAGGGCACCGGGTTCGTTGTTCATTACCTTTTCGGCCAGCGAAATGGATGCCGTAAAGGAGGTGCTGTACTGATAAACATAGAAATTGTAGTAAAAGTGGGGAATAAAGGCCCACTCCATGCTGATGTAATCGTCGATAAAGCAAATGTTCTGTTCGTGACCGTAGTAACGTTTCACAATGTCGGTATACATTTCGGTAAACGAATCGCCCGTAAGGGGCATCCCTTTTTCCGCGGTTTCGTGGATTTTTAGTTCAAACTCGGCAAACTGGGTCTGTCGGAAAAGGGTTCCTTTAAACCCGTCGAGCCAATTCATCAGCAGCGAGAGCTTAACATCGTCGTCGACGACTTTGTTCATCATATAGTTGAAAAGCAAAACCTCGTTAAAGGTCGAAGCCACTTCGGCCACAAAAATTTCATAATCGGCCAGCGGATAGGGCTGGTTTTTGTTCGAAAAATAACTTTGCATGGTATGACCCAGTTCGTGGGCCATGGTGCTAACATCTTCATAAAGATCGTTGTAGTTGAGCAGAATGAAGGGGTGCCCATCGTAGAAGGCGCCGTTTGAGTAGGCTCCGGAACGTTTGCCGGGTGTGGGGTATACGTCGATCCACCGTTCGTTGATGGCCTTTTTTACCGTGTTGACGTATTCTTCGCCCAGGGGTTTGAGTGCTTCGACAATGATATTACCGGCTTCTTCGTAGGTATAGTTCATTTCAATATCCTTAACGGCAGGGGCATATAGGTCGAGGTAGCGAAGGGTGTCGAGACCCATCATTCGTTTTTTGATGTTCAGGTAGCGGTGGAAGCTGGGCAAGCTCTTGTTCACGTTTTCAACCAGGGAATGGTATACATCGACCGGAATATTTTTCGGATAGAGCGAGGCTTCGAGGGCCGAAGCATAATGACGGGCTTTTGCACGAAATATGTGGTTTTGCACGTTCCCGTTCAACATTTCACCATAGGTGGCTTTGAAACGGGCAAAATTGTCCCAAAAGGCCTCAAAAACAATCTGCCGGTCGTTGCGGTTGGGTGCGGCCCTGAATTTGCTGTACTCGGCCATGCCTACCGATAGGGTCTCCCCGTTGGAAAGCGTTACCTCAGGCCTGGGCATTTCGGCATCCTTAAAGGTTCCATACACCGACGATGCCGTGCCACCGGTCATCCCGGAAAGGGCCATGATCCGTTCTACGGGTTCGCTCAATGAATGCTTTTTGGTCCGGAACATGTTTTCCAGGCCGATGCGGTATACTTCGAGCCGGGGTTCTTCGCGAATGAAACCGTCGATTTTTTCCCAGTCGGCTGTTAAAATCTCGGGTTCGATAAAGGCAGCCTTCGCGCTAAACGTGGAAAACATTTGCTGTAACTCCTGACCCATTCCCTTGTATTTCATTTCGCGGGTATCGAGGTCGGCGTGCATACCCGCATAAATGAACAGGCGGGTGGCTTCTTTCGATATGTCGGAATTGTACGACAAACAAGCCAACAGGTCGGATGCCGACCGGGTGAGTGTGCCTTTGAATTTTTCCACATCGTTGAGGCGCAGGGCCATCTCATCTTTGGCTTTTCGCCATGCATCGTCTGAGGAATAAATATCACTTAAATCCCATTTGTAACGATCGGGGATTGCTTCCCTGGTTTTCTGTGCAAGTGCGTTCATGCCTGCAAACATAAAGAAAACGGTTAAAAAGTAAAGACTGTAATGTTTCAATATACTTTTCATTTTTTTGTATTTGGTTGATTATTCAATACAATTTCAGGGGATAAATGTTCAAAATAAATGAATGATAAAAAAAAACATAGGTCAGTTTTTTGGGAACGAAAACACGACTGTTCGGGTAAAATACAGATTGCTTTGTAACAAGGACAGGTATATTAGCGGTATAAAAAAAGAAGCCCCGATCTTTTAACATCCGGGCAAAATTCCCGGATTTAACATTTTTTTGAAATCGTGAATACTCTTGTTTTTTCCTGAATTTAAAATGGATTCCTTACCTTTGTCAGAAAAGCAAAGAATGCGATGTATACGATCCGGCAAAATAAAGTATCCAGGCTGATCCAGAAAGATTTGGCCGAAATGTTCCAACGCGAAAGCCCCCTGCATTTTCCGGGGAAAATGATTTCGGTTACCGTAGTCCGGATCTCCAAAGATTTGTCGACCGCCAAAGTATATCTTAGCATTTTCCCTTCTGAGGGCTCTGGCGAAACCCTGAACATGGTAAAACAACTGGCGCCTCAAATCCGCGGCATCCTCGGCCGGAAAGTGGGCAAACAGTTACGGATTGTACCCGAAATCGATTTTTTTATTGACGACAGTTTGGATTACATCGACAAAATCAACCACATTTTACATGACTAATTCTTCTACCATGCAATACGATCCCATTAAACATACCCTGGGTGTTTTTTTTAACAAAACCGTTTTTCTGCGCAAGCTCTTTTATCGTCTGCTGAATCTGTTGCTTTTGCGATCGTGGCACATACATAAAGAACTTCGGCGCTGGATACGGCCTGCAAACCCGATCATTCTCGATGCCGGTTCAGGATTTGGACAGTACACGTTTACTGTAGCCCGAATGTTTCCCGATGCGCTGATTAAAGGAGTCGATGTGAAGGAAGAGCAGATACTCGACTGTAACCAGTTTTTTCTCAAATTGAAACTGAACGACCGGGTTATTTTTGAAAAAGCCGACCTGACAAAATACGTTGAGGAAGATCAATTCGATCTGATTCTTTCGGTCGACGTAATGGAACACATAGATGACGACCGGAAGGTGTTTCAAAATTTTTACCGCTCGTTGCGGACACACGGCATGCTTTTAATTTCCACTCCTTCCGATCAGGGAGGTTCCGACACACAGGAACACGGAAGCAACGAAGTTACCGGTTTTATAGAAGAACACGTCCGCGACGGATACAACTTTGTCGAGATAAAGGAAAAACTGCGCGAAGCGGGTTTCTCCGAAATTTTTGCCCGCTACCAGTATGGGTGGCCGGGAAAAATATCCTGGAAATTGTCGATGAAGTTTCCCATTTTGCTACTGGGGATCAGCAAATGGTTCCTGATTCTGCTGCCTTTCTATTACTTGATTGTTTACCCGGTCGCGGCCCTCTTGAATTGGATCGATCTGGTAACCGAACATAAGAAGGGAACGGGTTTAATTGTATCAGCATACAAATAGTTGGATTTCCCGTTTTATATTGCCCGGCGCTACCTGGTCTCAAAAAAGACCAAAAATGTGGTTAACATCATCTCCGGTATTGCCACCGTGGGTGTAGTGGTTGGGACCATGGCTCTGGTCATAGTCCTTTCCGTATTCAACGGATTTGATGTTCTGATCAAATCCTTTTTCAGCGTTTTTGATCCCGAAATCAAAATCACGACGCTTGAGGGGAAGCACTTTGATCCCGATTCCGAGGTTTTTCAGGTCTTGCGCAAACACCCCGATCTTGTCTATTTTTGTGAAACCGTTGAGGAAATTGCGCATTTCCGTTACGACGAGCGGCAATACATTGCCCGCATCAAGGGCGTTGATGAGGAATACCTGGAAATGACCCACCTCGACAGCTTTATCTACGACGGAACGTTATTATTGAGCGATGCCAATTTCGATTATACGGTCCTTGGCCGGGGATTGGCCTACAACCTGGGTGCATCTCCGAATTTTATCGCTCCGGTATGGGTTTCGGTGCCCAAAAAGGGAAACCGGAATATGGCGCTAACCCAGGTCTTCCGTCAGGAGCATCTCGTGCTCTCGGGTATTTATTCGGTGGGCCAGCAGGAAGTCGACGAGCAATATGCCCTGATTCCCATTCATGTGGCACGGAGGCTGCTCGATTTGGAGCATGAAGTAACTTCGATCGAACTCCAGCTCCGGCCCGGGATCGCTATCAAAAAATTTCAGAAAACCCTTCAGGCGCTTTTGGGCCCCGGTTTTGTGGTGCAAAACCGATACCAGCAGCATGAATCGTATTATCGGGTGGCCAACAGCGAACGGTTTTTTATTTATCTGACCTTGTCGTTTATCCTGGTGATTGCCTCGTTTAATCTGGCCAGTTCCATAGCGATGCTGATTCTCGACAAACGGAAGGATATCAATATTCTGGTCAGCCTTGGACTGACCCGAAAGAAACTGGGAACGATTTTTCTCTACGAGGGAATCCTGGTCTCAACTATTGGCGGGCTGGCAGGTCTGGTTTTGGGGGTTCTGGTATGCCTGGGACAAATGCATTTTGGCTGGCTGAAATTTCCGGGTTCATTTGCCGTAGAGTTTTACCCGGTCGATCTTCGTTTTTCGAATTTGCTGCTTATTGCTGCTACCGTATTGGTCATCGGATCGCTGGCGTCGTGGTTGCCCGTTCGTTTTCTCCCCAAACGATTTTTCCGTTTGCGCGAGGACTGAAATCACCCGTTCATCAGGAAGCTTAAATCGGCGCCGGCCTTCATCTCAACCGGGCTGGTTCCTTTCTTGAAAATCCGAAGGGTTTTATCACCGATCAAATTCAGATGGTTTCGTTCATACAGGAGCATCGAAGCTTCCCGCAGACCGACCACGTATCGTTGGGGGTTGAGCTCGATATACTCTTCAATTCGTTGTTCCCGGGTTTCACCGGCATGGCCATCGGGGTGGGTATCGAGGTAATGAGGGTTAATTTGAAAAGGAATCAGGCAAAGCGCGTCCATCCCACCGGGATCGCATACAGGCATATCGTTTGTCGTTTGAATGGTTGGGCAGGCCACATTCGAGCCGGCGCTCCAACCGATGTATGGCGTGCCTTCCCGAACTTTTTTTGCCATAACCGGTAAAATGCCCTGTTCGCGCATGACCCGGAGAAGTTGCCAGGTATTGCCACCACCTACCACAATTGTTTTGGCCTGCGCGACAGCATCAACAGGACGGGCAAAACGATGAACAGAAACGACCGAATGGCCCAGTTCATGAAAGCGTTCGTTCACCTTATTCTCATAAACTTCGTACGAAAAAGTTACCGCTGCATAAGGGATAAAAAGGGCTTCAACGGGGGAATCACCCAGGAAGCGGGCTATTTCCTTTTTGGGATATTCCAGATAGGCCTGACCGGCCATGGTGGAATTACTAATCAGCAGCAGGCGCATGTCAGTCGAATTTTTCGAGCGTGAAACAAAAGGTACTGCCTTTACCGGCTTCGCTTTCTGCCCAAATACGCCCTCCGTTCAGCAAAATAAACTCGCGGCATAAGATCAGTCCCAGGCCGGTTCCGGTTTCCCCTTGCGTTCCCTCGCGGGAAATAATGTTTTCCACCTTGAACAACTTGTCGATAGTTGCCTGGGTCATGCCGATACCTTGGTCTCTAACACAAAGGGTAACTTCAACTTCGGTGTCGGAAACGGCAATCTCAACTTTGCTGTTCTCGCGGGAAAATTTCAGGGCGTTGGTCAGTAGATTGCGTAAAACGGTGGCTACGGTATTTCGATCGGCATTGACGATGAAATGAGCTTCAGCCGGTCGGATGATCGATATTTTCTTTTTTCGGGCCATGGCCTCACATAGGGCTGCAGCTTCATCGATAATGTCGGTAACATCGATGGGTTTGCGGGTAATGGTGATCAGGTTGGCCTGGGTTTTGGCCCAGATCATCAGATCATCGAGCAGGTTCAGCGTTTTTTCGGAGGATTTTTTCAGGTTGAACAGGATTTTATCCCTTGTCGGGACATCCATTTCATTTCCCTGTTCGAGGAGCAAATCAATCAACTGGTCGATGCTGCTCATCGGGTTCTTCAGGTCGTGGCCAATGATGGACACAAACTTATCCTTTGTTTTATTGGCCAATTCAAGCTGATGTTTCTGCCGTTCGATCTGCTCTTTCTGGAACTGAATTTCGCTGGTTCGGTCCGACACCTTCATTTCGAGCTGAAGCTGCGATTTTAGCAACGAGTGGTAACGGTAAAACAGGAGCAGGGTCAAACCCAGGATGAGAATCAGTGCCAGGCTGATTTTAAAAAATAAGGTTTGCCAAATAGCCGGTTTCACATTGATTTTCAGGGATGTTTCCCCCTCGCTGATAATTCCATCGCTGTTGAATGCTTTTACCCGGAAGGTATAGCTTCCCGGATCGAGATTGGTGTATTGAACAAAGTTTTTCTGAAAGCTGGTGTAGATCCAGTTTTTATTAAAACCTTCCAATTTATACAGATAGCCGCTTTTAAACGACGGAGAAAATTCCATTGAGGTGAAATGGAGCGTGAAAAAGCGATGGGGTCTTGAAAGAACAATGTCATCGGACAGGTCGAGCGGGATTTTTAAAATACCTTCCTGTCCCGGGTGCACTTCGTTTCCCATTACCTCGAGCAGGTTGATGACTACTTTTTTGGGTTCTTTTTGCACCCATTTCTGGTCGGTTTTGCAATACGAAATGCCTTTGGTCGTCCCAACAAAAAGCAGTTTTTCGTTGGGGCAAAAAACGAGAGAGGAAATATTGGTGTTGTCGCTTTTTAAGCCGTCGTGCCGGTAGAAGGTGTTGGCGCTTTTTTGCGTTTTATCGAACAGGGTGATTCCCGAATTGGTCGAACACCACAGTTTGTCGGTTCCGGGTTCCCCCAAAACGGCTTGGATCACATTCGATGATAAGCCAATTTCTTTTGTAAAAACGGTGAAGGTTCTTTTTCGCGGAAAGAGATGGATCAAACCACCCCCGGCAGTGGCAATCCACAAAGTCGAATCATCGTCGATGAAGATACTGTTCGGACTGTCTTTCGGAAAACCCGGCAGAGAAGTTGCGTTAAAATACTCGTAACTGTTGCTGGGAATATGGTAGCGGATGATCCCCTGCCCGACATTCGCCAGCCATAAATTATCGCCCCATGGCCGGATGCTGAACAAACTGTTTCGATACTGATCATCGGGATCGAAATGGATGGTTTGATAGGTGCGCGTTCTTTTGTGAAGTTTCTTCATACCGGCGCCCCACGTGCCACACCATATATAATCGTCGGTTTCGGCCAGTGAGAAAACCGAGCTCCAGTCTCCATCGTGGTGTTCCACATAGCTCGACGTTCCGGTTCCGGGATCAAATGCGGCCACAAATCGTCCATCGGTGCCGAGCCAAAGCGTTTGGTCTTTGGTGCTGTAAAGGATCGATAAAATATGATCGGTGCCGATATTGGAGTTGCCCATGTGGTAGTTTTTCAGGAACCCGGTTTGCGGCCGGAATTGCCAGAGTCCCTGCCCCCGGGTTCCGATCCAGATGTTGCCCCGATCGTCGGATGTCATACAATGTGCATCAATTTCGGAGAACATCCTGTTGGCGCTTTGTTCGGTATCGATCGAACGGAACAGGGTTTCCCGGGTATTCAGAAGGTTGATGCCCTGTTCGCGAAATCCGATCCATAAATTGAGTTTGTCGAGGCAGAGGCAACGAATTGAGTTGGAATACAGGCTATTGGGTTTTGCGGGATCGCGACGGAAATGGGTGACTTTTCCGGATGGAGAATCGATTAGGTAGAGGCCGTTTTCCCAGGTTCCGATCCATATTTGATCCTCGGGAGAAACAACCACCGAGGTAAGGTGATCGTTTTGGAACAAACCTGATTTTTCCCAGGGACGGATTTGTGTGTCGTGAAGCGGGTGTAAACGGTAAATCTGACAGTTCCAAATGGTAAACAGAAGCGATCCGTCGCTCATTTCGCCAATGGATGTTACAGCACCAACGTTCGAAAAATCGGGATGGCCGGACGGCAATCCGTGAAAGCTTATTTTCTTCGATGCAGGATCGATTTTGTAAATTCCGTTCCGGTCGAAATCGAAGCCTACCCAGATGTTCCCATATCGATCGGGATGGAGGGTGCGGACATTCGAGAATTTCTGATCGATTACGCTGATGCTGTCGAAAAGATAAGTGTCCATGCGCCCGGTTTCCGGGTTCAGACAGGTCACCCCTTCTCCGATGGTGCCTATCCATATGTTCCCTTTTTGGTCCTCGGTGATGGCCGTAACATTAAGTCCGGACAGACTGTTTTGATGGGGGAGGGAAAGGTAGCGATCAAAAGAATCCTTCTCCCGGTTGTATCGGCACATTCCGCCTCCAATGGTTCCGATCCATAATTGTCCCTTATGATCGATAAACAATGTTTTGACAAAATTGCCGGGAATTGAAGTGCTGTCGGCAGGATCGTGGATATAATTCACCGTACGGTAGCCATCGAGCCGGTTTAAGCCGTAGTTTGTTCCTACCCATACATATCCCATGCTGTCGCGGACAATGGATTCGACCGAGTTATGCATGAGCATACCATTTTCAGCATTGAATTGCTTAAAATCCGGAAATTGTGCCCAAACCGTGAAAGAGAGAAGAATGAATGTATATGTAATCAGCGCTCTCATACCCAACTTCATCAGGAACTAAAAGTAAGGATAATTCCGAAGAATAAAAATACCCGATCCTTAGGTTTTTTCCCCAAATTTGCATTCATTTCGAAAAAAAGTGTCAATGGAGCGTTCAGAAATCATCCAATTGCTGGAGTCGGTTTATTCAAAAGCCGATTATAATTATCTGTTCATTAAGGCAGAAGAGGATCCGGCTTTTTTTTACGCCATCTGGAAACTCTCGGAAGAAATGCCTGCAGAAAAAGCATGGAGGTTGCTCTGGATCCTCGATCATGCCACGGAAAAGAACAAGCGCTCTCTTTTACCCATCCTCGGCGATTTATACCCGAAGGTTTTATCAGCCCGTCACGAAGGCTATGTCCGGATTGGGATGAAACTGATCTTGCGATGTCCCCTGCTGGAGGATTATATTCCGGAATTTCTGGAACGCTGCATTGAATGGATACAAAACCCGAAAGCAAAGATTTCATCCCAAACCCTGGGGCTCGAATTTTTTTATCAGGTTTGCCGTATGTATCCCGAAATGGCTCCGGAACTGCTGGCCTACATCGACGATATTCTTGAACGGGATCCTTCACCAGGGTTTCGGGTGCGGCTGAAGGCTGTCCGAAAAGAACTGAACCACAGGAGTGAACCATTGGAGTGAACCACTGGAGCGAACTGTGAAGAGAAAACACGACCCGGATGAAAACGGAAACCTGGATCGGTTAACGGGGGCGTTATTGTCGGTATTTGCCTCCTAATAAAGCCTGTCGTGCAAAATATGGTGAATCTATTCGGGCAAAAAAAAAGAGGCTGTCTTTTCCGACAGCCCCTTATCATCATTGTGGTACCGGGTTTTATTATTTCTTCAGAATCTTTTTCATTACAAGATCCTTATCCAGTTTCTTGGTACAGAAGAACCAGTCTTTGCATTCCAGCCCTTCTTCTTTTCCTTCCATACGATCCTGGGCCGTTCCGCACGATCCGGCGGGAGAAATGATCACATCGTCGCCCGGACGCCAGTCGGCCGGAGTGGCTACACCAAATTCATCGGCTGTTTTCAGGGCCAGCAATACGCGGTAGAGTTCGTCGAAATTACGGCCCAGGCTGAGCGGGTAGTAAATGATGGTACGGATTACCCCTTTTGGATCGATGAAAAATACGGCACGAACGGCTTTCGTGTTGCTTTCGCCCGGCTGGATCATCCCGTACTTTTTAGCTACTTCCATCGTGATGTCCTCAATGAGCGGAAAGCGAACTTCTACGTTCTTCATTCCTTTGTATTCGATCTTTTCCTTGATCGTTCGCAGCCAGGCAATGTGGCTGTAGAGCCCGTCGACCGATAAGCCCACCAGCTTGCAGTTGGCTTCCTCGAACTGTTTTTCGAGGGTGGCAAAGGTCATGAATTCCGAGGTGCAAACCGGGGTGAAATCGGCCGGATGGCTGAAAAGGATCACCCAGTGCCCTTTGTAGTCGGACGGGAAGTTTATATTCCCTTGTGTTGTTACTGCCTTGAATTCAGGTGCTTGTTCGCCAATGCGTGGCATGGCAATTACTTCATTTACATTTTCCATGGTTGTTTCTTTTTTTGTTCAATTTATTAATCTTTTTCATAAAATTCAACTCAGGCTAGGGTGGCTTTCAACATCCACAGTTTCTTTTCGGTCGACCCAATCCATTCGCTCATCATCGCAACAGTACCTTCGTCGTTGTGGTCGGCAGCAAGGGCGAGCAAGGAGCGGTATGATCCAAGAAGGTGGGTGTAATTTTCAACGACAACCTTCAGGCTCTCTTTCCCTTTAGGAACTTCTGCAAGCGGTTTGACCGAAGCATGTTTCAGATAGTCGCTGAACTGGAAAAGCGGGGTTCCTTCGAGCATCAAAACCCGTTCGGCCACTTCGTCGATCCCTTCGGCCATTTCGGTGTAATATTCTTCGTACAGTTTGTGCAGCATAAAGAATTCATGGCCTTTGACCAGCCAGTGTACGGTACGCAAATTCTGATACACGATCTGTAGATCGGACAACAACAGGTTCAGCCTATTCACTACTTCATGGTTGTTTTCTTTTGTTTTCATATCGATTCTTTTTTTTTGATTCATAAATATTCATTCACTACGCAAATGTATTATTGATTATATTTATTAAAATTTATGATCCCATAAAGAAAATATTATAACATGACGCTTCTTCAACTAACCTACGTCCTGGCACTCAGCGAAAACAAAACTTTTTCGGATGCCGCTAAAAAACTGGGGATATCACAACCTGCGCTAAGTCTTCAAATCCGAAAACTGGAAGAAGAACTGGGTTTGAATTTGTTTCATCGTTCCTCTTCGCCTATTACCGTTACACAGGAAGGCGCGCTGTTTATTGAAAAAGCACGGGAGTTGCTGAAACTGGCCGATTCGTTGAAGGACCTGCCCGTCGAAATGGAAATGAAGCCTGAAGGCATACTTCGGATCGGGGTGATTCCCACGTTGGCGCCGTATTGGTTCCCGATGTTTCTGAACCGTTTTTCCCAATCGTATCCGGCCATTCAGTTGACGGTGAAAGAGCTGAAAACTGAGGATGTTCTTTCGGGTTTGAAAAGCGGAAGCCTCGATGCCGGTTTTCTTTCCACACCGGTCGATGTGGGTGGGATCCATTTTACCCCGCTCTTTTATGAACGATTCTTTATGTATTTATCCGACCGGCACGAGTTGTTTTCTTTCGACGAAATCGATCTCAAAAAGATTGATCTAAAAGAAGTTTGGTACCTGAGCGAAGGAAACTGTTTTCAAAATCAGGTCGATTCGATTTGTATGTTTGCCCACGAACCCGGGCCTTATCAGAATGTGGTTTATTTGTCCGATTCGATCGAATCGCTTTGCCGTGTTGTGGAGATTAGTGGCGGAATGACCTTTCTCCCCGAACTGGCGACATTGTCGGTGAGCAGCGATAAAGAAGACATGATCAAAGAAATCAAAGGCGGATCTCCGGTGCGGGAAATCAGCCTGGCTACTTCACGTTTCATCCAGTCTTCACGGCTGATCAACTTCTTTCTTGAAAAAGCGCTGGAAGTTATCCCGCAGCGAATGCGAAACCTTCCCGGGGGAAAACCCCTGGACACAAAGCTGAGCGTATTGTAAAAAGATCCGGCATTTATTAAACCTTCGGACGTGTATTGATTTTTATAGCAGAAAGCCATAAATTTCTGATTATAAAATCATAATGCCGTGAATACGAAATTATTTTGTTTTGTGCCTGTTTTTTGTTTGCTACAGGCCGGCACCTGGGCACAAGAGGCCCTTTCTTCTGCAGCTTATTCGGCAAACGGAACTTCCGTTCAATTAAACTGGACCCTGGGCGAATGCGTGGTGGAAACCTTTGAAAACGGGAAGCTGGTTTTAACACAAGGATATCAGCAAAGCCGGTTAACCGTAACTTCGTATCATCAACCCGTTTCTTCCGTTATGTTGCGTGTCTATCCAAATCCGGTTTCCGAATCGCTGATTGTTGAATGGATTGAACCGACACCACAACAACGTGCTTTATTGTCTCTCTACGATTCGAACGGTCGGATGCTCTTTTCCCGTGAAATGTCCGGAAACCCTGAAAGCCTGAACATGCAGCTTTTCAGTCCCGGACACTATCTGCTCAAAGTCAGCTTTTCCAATCATTGTCCTGACCAGATATTTCCAATTATGAAGGCAGCGGAATGATGGAAAATAAATACGTAAATCCTGAAAAATGAAACGAGCCATAAGGTATTCCTCACAAATTAGGATGATTACCCCGATAGAAGCGATCGGGATGGCGAGTTCCATGAGATGCCAAAAATTTTAAATTTAATCGAATGAAATCACTACTTCTTTTTGCCTTGTTTGTTTTTTGTTGGGGCATTGGACGGGGGCAAGTGCCTCAGTCGTTTAAATACCAGGCTGTAGCTCGCGATGCTTTAGGCTCTGTTATCGCCAACCAGACCGTTTCGTTCCGGATTAGCATTGTGCCGGGAAGTGCAACCAGTGGGGCCGTGTTTAGCGAAACCCATACCAAATCGACCAATTCATTTGGATTAATCGACCTGGAAATTGGGAACGGGATCCCGGTTATCGGATCTTTTGCGGCAATCGATTGGTCGTCGGGTGTTTTTTTTGTTCGGGTCGAGATGGATCCGGCGGGGGGCAATGCTTTTCAGCAAATGGGTACCAGCCCTCTGCTGAGTGTTCCCTATGCCCAACATGCCCGTACGGTGGAAGACGACCGGGTTGACGATGCCGATTCGGATCCGGTCAACGAATTGCAGGAACTATCTCTTTCCGGAAACAACCTGACTCTTTCCGGTGGCGGAGGGACAATTGCCTTGCCGCTTCCGGAAGGCGATGGCTGGGGCGAACAGGTTGTTGCAACGAATGCTTCGCTGAGCGGCGAGGGCACACCGGCTTCCCCTTTGGCTGTAGACGAAGTCGAGATTCATCCTTTATGGGAAAATGTTTCCGGCATTCCAACCGGCTTTGCCGACAACACCGATAACGTGGCCGATGCCGACAGCGATCCGGCCAACGAATTGCAAACGTTAAACCTTTCAGGAAATCAACTTACCCTGTCGAATGGAGGAGGTACAGTTTCCCTTCCCGTTCCTGAAGGAGGCGATAACTGGGGTACCCAGACGGTTGTTGCCGATGCATCGCTTTCCGGGAACGGAACAGAAGCAACACCCCTGAAACTGGCTTCCCGGAGCGCTACTATCGGACAGGTACTGAAGTGGGACGGATCGGCATGGTTGCCCGGTAACGATGCCGACAGCCCGTGCTTATGGACCCTCTCGGGAGAAAATCTGTGGCTGGGAAGCGGTAAGGTAGGTGTCGGGGTCGATCCCGGTGCCACAGCCCGAAAACTTCAGTCGCTTACCGGGAACGAACTGGCCCTGTATGCCGAAAACAACAGCGCCACATACCCTGCTTTTGCCGTAAGCAATAACGGAACGGCGCTGGCTGCCTTGTTCTCGAGTTACGGAACCGTGGCGGCACAATTCGACGGCAAGGTTGTCATCAACGATGGCACCCAGGCAAATGGCAATGTGCTTACATCGGATGAAAACGGGCAGGCTTCGTGGCAAGCGGTAAATGCTCAGTGGGAGCAGGAGGGCGACGGGATTCTGTATACCAACAAAAAAGTTGGGATCGGCACCGATGAACCGGCAGCGCTGTTGCATGTCGACGGAACGGATGATGAAGAAGGTGGTGGGAATGTGCTGTTTTCCGGGACCTTTTCCGGTTCCCCTCATGACCCTGCGGCTACAGGTGCAGGTACCCGCATGATGTGGTACCCCGATAAGGCTGCTTTCCGGGCCGGCCATGTTACGGACACGCTTTGGGACAAGAACAACATTGGTTATTATTCGGTTGCGATCAACAGAAACACCAAAGCACTGGGCATGTGTTCCTTTGCGGCAAATGAATTAACGGTTGCCTCGGGTCAATACTCCACAGCGCTGGGCTATTCAACTACCGCAATTGGCAATTATTCCTTAGCGGTTGGATTTCTTTCCCGGGCATCGGGAATCACTTCCTTTAGTTCCGGACAGGGTTGTACTTCATCGGGATATGGAAGTTTTGCAACGGGTTATCAAACGGCCGCCTCTGCTTCATACTCTTTTGCCGCGGGGAGTCAGACAACAGCCTCGGGTCTTTATTCAGCATCGTTTGGAAACAATTCTTCTGCTACCGGAACCCAGTCTTTTGCCTGCGGAGATTCTCATGCAACGGGCAATAGCTCCTTCAGCGCCGGAAGTGTAACAACAGCCAGCGGGGGGGCTTCGGCTGCATTCAATTACTATTCAACTGCATCCGGGATTGGGAGTTTCGCCATGGGTTACCATACTTCGGCAACGGGCAGTTATTCTACGGCTATGGGCAATTATACAACATCTTCGGGTAATTATTCGATATCGGGAGGTTTATATACTTCTGCGGTGTCTTATTGTGAAACAGTTTTTGGGGCTTTCAGTACCACATACACAGGTTCATCCAGCGGTTGGGCGTTAACCGACCGGATTTTTGCTGTGGGCAACGGGACAAGTTTATCCAGTCGGAGCAATGCCCTTACCATTTTAAAAAACGGGAATGTGGGCATCGGTACCGATATGCCCACCTATGACCTGGCGGTTGTGGGAAATGCAGCCAAAACCGGGGGAGGGAGCTGGACCAGCCTTTCCGATCGCCGGTTGAAGGAAATCGACGGAGATTATGAAAAAGGTCTGAAAGAAATTGTGGCGCTGAAACCGGTTCGTTTTCATTACAAAAGTGATAATCCCTTCCAGCTGCCTTCCGATGTTCCCCAGATCGGATTTATCGCCCAGGAGGTTCAGCCTGTTTTCCCCGAAGCCGTTTCGGAAAACGAGGCTGGTTACCTCGATTTCAACATGCATCCGCTCCATGTTGCCATGGTGAACGCCATTCAGGAACTCAAAGCAGAAAACGACCGGCTCAGGGCGGCATGCCAAATGTTGGAGGAACGGATGAACCGAATGGAGGAGGAGTTGGAAAAATGAACGGCGATTCTCAACGAATGATAAACTCCATGGGATCTTTCGTCGCGTGGGTGGGATACGACACAATATGGATTTTGGGTCCGGTAGTCCGGTCATAGGAATGGATATCGTATTCGAGCAGATATTTACCCAGCGCCTCAAGAACGATGGCTGCTGTTAAGGATTTGCATCTCCATTGTGCCAGGTCGCTGAAGGATGAAGTAAAAAAAAGACCCGATTCCCATTGGTAGCCAAGGGGGGCAAAGGGGAAAACGTATTTCCCGTTTTTCCGGCTGAACGTGTTCCTGTTTCGAATAGAATAGGGTTTTTTCTGTTTCATCAGGAAAGTAACGGCCCCTTCAACGGCGCACTGAAATTCTTTTAAAATTCCGTATCGACGAGCGGTCGATTCACCAATATGGAGCAAAGCGCATAAACCCAGGGCTGTCGATAAATGATTGCTTCGATCTTCCCCACCCGGGAAGGCTCCTTTCCATAAGGGATATTCTTCTGAATATTTTTGTTGCATGTCCACTAAATCCAACAACAATTGTCCGATGGTTTCTTCCATCACCGGATGGTGGATGTTCCCTTCCCGATAGGCACGTGTGAGGCAATAAGGGAAAATCATATTCTGGGGGTAATACAGTCCTGCTTCTGGCCATTGTTTTTCAAAAACCGTTTTACGCATCAGAAGAAGCGACTCGTCGAAACCCGGCAAATGAGTCAGATTATTCACTGCCAGCGCGAACAGCACGTTGGCATTTACCACACAGTCGACATTGTTTACGGCCAGTGGGATCACACCGGTACTGCAGGAACGAAACAAGGGTTCGTATTCCGATTTCAACCAGGTGAGGTAGGCGCCGGTTGACAGGCCTTTCCAGGCATCCCTTCCATCCTCTGCCCTTCGGTCGGTATCCCTGAATCCGGCAACCAACTTCAGGGCACAGGTGTCGGTGAAGCAGCAATCTGGATCTTTGGAGTACACTTCTGCGAAACTTGCTGTATCAAATTCAGATGAAAAATACTTTTGCATCGCAACGGCCAGCGAAGTGTCGTCAGCATCGTTGGGAATGTTGAAAAAGGCATCATCGCCCGTGGGGTTATCGTCCGATTTTAGGGCGATAATCCATT
>DAIMEA010000007.1:0-25601 GCA_036725585.1 Prolixibacteraceae bacterium
CCATGAAAAAGGAATGCGGTTTCCGCTACATCCGCTTTCATGGTCTTTTTATCGATGTACATGTAATTGTACTCCGGCTTTCCGTTCCGGTCTTCTTTGTAAACCCCCATGTCGTCGGTAAAAAGACCATGAAAGCGGATGTAGCGGAAACCGCATTCCTTTTTCACATAGGCCAGTTGTTGCTGCCAGTCGGCACGGAGACCTTCATTGGCGCGCCCGGCGCCCACACATTCCTTGAAAAAGGTATTCAATGGGCCTTTTTCGGAGTTAATACGAATGTTGATTTCCCTTTCAGGGGATAGGCTTTTTGGTTTTTGCGCCGGAGCAAAGCCGGCTCCCAGGCATGCCAGAATCAAGAAGACGGTACGGATCATTTCTGTTTGCAGTTAAATTATACACCCTTTTTCCCCGGTAAAGCTACAGATGCGGACAAACATGAGTCTTGAAAATAATCTCCAAAATCTTTAAGATTCTATAATGTCTACCTTAAAAAAGACACGAATCATTTGAGGCATTATTTATATCATTTCATCAATGCCCGTTTTTGTTTTTAAAAATCGATGGGATTATCCAAGCAATCAAAAGATAAAATAAGGCTCTCTCAGGTAATGGAAGAAAATAGGATTATTTACAAAACAAAAGGTGTTGATCAGAATTCGTTTTTTAAAAATCTGGCAAGAAACTCTTTATTTTCTGATTTTTGTACAACTCTAATTATGTAAGTGCCTGTATTCAGATTTTGAAGGCAAATTTGCTTGTTATTCTCAAGATTCCCTTTAAGAACAATTCTTCCGTTTACATCGAATATTTCATAATCATAAGAATCCGAAGAAGATTTTAAACCATCAACGATCAAAACATTTTTAACCGGATTCGGTGAAATGCATAATTCAGGGTTATTTTTTTCATACCAGTCAATTCCTGAAGCTATAGTTGATAAAACTTCATTATTAAACACCACAACAACAGAATCCTGAGCAATACCTGTGATGGCAAATTCGATGCAATAAATGCACGAGCAGGTTGTATGAGGGCCACACTCCCAGGTTGTGATATAAATTGTGTCTCCATTAAAGCTTTTTGTCGCAGTTTTCGTTGTCCCGCAGTTTCCGGAATATCCCCCAAATATAATCAGCGAATCGCCCGACCTCCTGTAATGTTTTTCCCAGTCACACGGAGGATCTTCGTTCTCGCCGTAACAACCCGAATTAATAAAACTGAATTCTTCTTTTTGTAAGGTGTCTTTTACAACAACATAATCATCAAACCTGAGGCTACAGCCACTGAAATTTGTCCCTTTTAGTTGAACAAAATAAGTTCCTGGTTCACTGTAAATATGTGTTGGATTTTCATCTTCTGAATAACTTCCATCACCAAAATCCCAGGAATAGATCAATGTATCTTCGTCTCTGATCTCTGATCGGTTATTGAATGATACATTTAAAGGGGCAAACAAATCAGTATTTGATACAGAATATCCAAAATTCAGTTTTGTCTGGAAAATATCAACCTGTTTTGAAAGAGTATCACTATAACCGTTACCCTGTGCGATTAATGTTACGATCCAGCTACGATCACCTGAAATATTTGTTCCTCTTGGTTCAAACAGATTATAAAAAACGCCGTTGCCATGCGTATCCCATAAAAAGCTATCGGCATTTATTGATAGGTTTTTAAATTCAGTAGAAGCATTTTGGCAACCATAATTTACTAGTACCTCAAAGTCGGCAACCGGTTTTTGACAAAATGAACAAACACTCGTCAGTAATAATACAAATGGGATGCTTATTCTTTTCATTCGATTTAATTTTAAAATTTTGGGTATCTCATGGAACTCGCCACCCCGATAGCTATTGGGGTAATCATCCTTGTTTGTCCCGATTTATCGGGATGGCTCGTTTCATTGAAGTACTTTTTAAAGTTAATCCGATGAAATTGTTTTTTAAAACAAGATCAAAGTTATCGATAATTTTTTTGATAAAAAATTTTCAGCGTGAATTTCAGGATATTATTTAACGAATCAGTTTACAAATTAAGCCCTTCAGGCTCTCTTTTAGCGCCGCATTATGCACGAATGATTTTGGATGGGGACTCGCAATTACAGCAACGAACAACTCTTTCAGTAATTACTGCCTCTGGTACAAACGGCTTACAGGGAAACACTGTATTATCAGCGCCCAATCAAATAGCCAGAATATATAATGTACATTCAAATGCAACAATTATCAAATTCTATTGTTAAATACTAAACCACTAATATTCAAATTAAATAAACAGGAAAAATGAAGATTGCAGTTTTTGGAGCAAGCGGAAAAACCGGAGTACTCCTGGTATCCCAGGCTCTTGAACAGGGTTTTGAAGTGAATGCGTATGTTCGCCGGGAAAACGCCCTCGCCCTTCAACATCCGAACTTGAAAATTATATTGGGAAGTTTAACGGACGAAGCAAAGATAAAAGAAGCCCTAAGGGGAGTTCAGGCATGTATTTCAACTCTGGGAGGCAACTCGTTGACCAAACCTGCCACTGAATTTACCATGGGCATTAAACAGATCATTCAAATCGCTGTTGAAGAAAAGGTAAACCAGTTCATATACCTGTCGAGTATCGGAGCCGGTGAAAGCCGTTTTTATATGGCACAACCCATTCGGTTTTTCGTTGCCGGTTTGTTTCTCAAGGTTCCTCTTGCCGATCATACCCAAAACGAAGATATCATCAGGTCAAGTTCATTAAACTGGACAATCATCCGACCGGGAGGATTAACCGATGGATTTAAAAGCGACCTGCTTTCTCACGGCAGTGAAAAGATTAAATTGAAAGGGAACCCTCAAATTTCCCGTGCAAGTGTTGCTTCGTTTATGCTTCAACAAGTGAACAAGGATGCATATTCCAGAAAAGCTGTTTGGTTGTTTGAATAAGGAATCGAAATTTCCATTGTTCTGATCGATATAACGGGAAAAAATCTCGAAAAACTTACCAAAAGAGATCAAAATGAACTTTTTAAAAAGAGGAAAGAAAAGCTCTTCGTTTCCCATTTTCATGAACCACCCGTTAACGAATTGAAAATTCCTCACCCCAGCAACATCACGAAAAAGAAAGAACAGAACCAAGGACTGATTGCAGGGAAAAGAAAAAAACACCAGTAGCATAACAGATTTTGCATCATAAGAAAAAACATACGAGTGGGTTGTGCTGGTTGATCTTTACTAAATTTGCTTCATGATGATACCGGTCAAACCATCCGAAACAGTGCCCAAGATCCCAATGCGTGCAAGTAAAACCGCATTACGATTGCTGGTGCTCGTTGTCTTCTTTGTTCAAATACGGATGGGTGTTTCGGCAAACCAGGAACGGTACCTCTATTTTACCGAAATCGACGGGCTGCCCCGCAATATTACCACCTGCCTCGAGCAGGATCAATATGGCTACGTCTGGATTGGCACCAACAACGGGATTGCCCGTTTCGACGGGAAAAGCTTCCGGACCTACAATGAATTGAAGAAATGCGGGATTATCTCGCTTTTGTATGATTCGAAGCATAACCTTTGGGCCGGAACGCATCTCGGACTTTACCGATACAACCCGGTGACCGATTTCTTTGAATTGGTTATGAGCGGGTACATTTCGAAAATGGATGAGGATCAGGGAAGCATATATTTCCTCATGGTGTCGAATATTTATCGCATTAATGGTTCCGAAATCCAGCACATAGATCCGGTCAGTGATGTATCCGATTTTTGTTTTTCGGGCGAAGGGCTTTGGATCAGCAAAAACAACAACGGGGTCTTTCTTTATGACCGAAAGGACCAATTCAACACACTCAAGGCTTCGTTCCTTCAGGAGATGCAGGTAGCCAATCTTCGAGAGGTTGATGGAGCCCTTTTTGTGGGCATGTTCGACGGACAACTTTATGTTATTTCAGAAAAGGAAAAAATCAAAAAGATTGATCTTGAAAACCACTATTTCTATAAGGCCTTTAAGAAAGTGGGCAACGAGGTATGGATTGCCACCGACGGCAACGGCATTTTTATCCTCGATTCGGATTTCCGCTTCATCAAAAAAATCGATAGAAGCCAAAAAACGCAGGTATCCATCAACAGCAACAGTATTTACGACATACTTACCGGTGCCGATGGGGAAATCTGGCTGGCTTCGTTTGGTGCGGGATTAACCTGCATCCTGCCCGACAACCAACTTTTTCAGAATATTTCACCCGAAAAAGGGAACGATCAATCGTTGGTAGCCAACGAAGGTGTTTCTGTTTGTGTACGGGAGCCCTGGGTTTATTTCGGAACCAATTACGGTTTATCGGTATGGAATAAAGACGCAAATCACTTTCAGAACCTTTCCGAAAGCCGATTGCGAAAGGAATTAAACGGAACAAAAGTTACCGCGCTGTATGTCGACAGGGATCACAGCATATGGATTGGCACCTACGATGGGCTCTTGGGGCATTACACCTCCGACCTCCGGCTAATCAAAACCTATCATCCCTGCAGCCCCCTACCCAACGAGATGCAGCAAATTGTCGACATAAAGGAAATTGACGAAAACAACCTGGTAATTTTAACCCAGTTCCACAACCAAATCCTGATCAGTTTCGACAAGTTAACCGGGCAGACCCGGGTATTTGAGCTTTATTACAAGGGCAGCGGGCAAACCTATTGCCTGCTGAATTCATTAAGAGTCAATCAACAAGGCGAACTTTTGGGAATTATTACGAACCTGGGCCTGTTCCATGTCAACTGGAAAGACCATGTTATTGAGAACAGGATGCCCGAAATGAACAGCATCCTTCAAACATCCATTACCGATTTTTATCAGGACAAAAACCTGAATTACTGGATCTGTTCCTCAACAGATGGATTGATCTTTGTTCGCCCCGATGGTAAAGGATTTAGGAACTGGACCGGAAAAGACGGTTTGCCATCGAATACCCTGACCCGCATGGAATCGACCAATGACCGGCACCTATGGATCAGCACCATTTCGGGGCTTTGTCGTTTCGACACGAAAACGTATGAAACAGTAAACTTTAACCACCGCGACGGACTTCCGTCCAATGAATTCAACGAGCGGGTGTCGGCTATCATAAGCGATGGCCGGATCCTGTTCGGATCGTTGGCCGGTTTTACCCTAATCGACCCTTTGAAAGCAAACACCGACACCCGGCAGCCCGAGGTGGTTATCTCCGACATTTCGTTTCAAAACCAAAGCCTCCGAAACCCCAAAGGAAAGCAATATATCGACACGCCCCTGGAAGAAACCCGTGAAATAACCTTGCCCTACAACAAGAATTCTTTCTCTGTCCATTTTTTCACCAAGAACAAAAGTTTCTCGCAATACCATAATTACGAATACCGCCTTGTCGGACTGGAAGAAAACTGGAATTACCTGGGAGAAACAAGTTTTGCCACCTATACCAATTTACCGCCCGGCACCTTTGTTTTCGAAATCAAAAGCGCCGATTATAATCCGCTTGGGATAAGAACAAAACTTGTCATTAACATCCGTCCGCCCTGGTATCGGGCATGGTACGCCTATCTTGCCTACATCTTCCTCTTTTTTATCATTCTCTATCTGTCGATTTATGCCTTTCTTAAGCGCTTCGAACTGGTGAAAGAAAAAGAGGTTGCCCGGATAAGAATCCAAAAAGAACACGAACTCACGGAAAAGAAGCTGGAGTTTTTCACCAACGTATCACACGATTTGAAAACACCCCTGACGTTGATCGATGCGCCTGTTTCGGATTTGCTGGAAAGTGAAAATCTCAATCCCGGGCAGATGGAAAAACTCCATTTAATCAGGAGAAATGCCCAAAGACTGTATAACTTGATTTCCGACCTGATCGATTTCCGGTTAGTAAGCCGGAAACAGCTCAAACTGGAAATCAGAGAAATCGATATCACCCGCCTGATCATCGACATAACCTGTGCTTTCCGGGAAGAATGCAAAAATAAATCGATTGATTTGGTTTTTCACCCGGATAAGAACCTGACGGGTTTTGCCGATTCAGGAAAATTGGAGAAAATTTTATGGAACTTACTTTCCAATGCTTTGAAATTTACCAAAGAAGGTGGGACAATTACCGTTGATGCAATAGACCGTATTTTCAACGGAAGAAGAAACCTTGAACTAAACGTCAGCGATACAGGAATCGGAATTGCCGAAGGTGATCTGACCAAAATCTTCGACCGTTTTTTTAAAGCGCATGATGCAACGAACGGAAACCGGGAAGGAACAGGAATTGGCCTCTCCATTGTAAAAGAGCTCGTTGAGATGCATCATGGAACAATACTGGTTAACTCTAAACCCGGCGAAGGGACTTCTTTTTCCATCCAAATCCCGATCGATAAAGAAGCATTTACGGAAAATGAACTAATCCCGGATCAGGATCCAACAAAATGCAAGACCCTTGAAAAAATCGAGGGAAAAAAAGAAACCCTGAAACCACGTCGCTACAATTTGCCGAAAATTTTGTTTGTTGAAGACCATGCAGAGCTACGCGACTATCTGGCCGGTCATTTTGAAAAAAACTTCCGCGTTTTTACGGCTCCGGATGGCTTTGCCGGTTTGAAAACGGCCAAAGAAATAAATCCTGATGTAATTGTAACCGATGTCCAGATGCCCCTCATGAACGGCTACGACTTCTGCAAAGAAATTCGTTCCCATTTCGACACTTCGCACATACCCATCTTAATGTTAACCGCAAACACCAATATTGAACAGCACCTGGAAGGCCTGGCAACCGGGGCCGACATATACCTGACCAAACCTTTTGAAATACGGTTGCTCGATGCCCAAATCCAATCTTTGTTGGAGAACAGAAGAAAACTGAGAAGCAAATTCCATGGAATCGATATCAGCCAAAACCTGGAAAAGACTTTACCCCCCAAAGACGTTGCTTTCATCACCGAAGTAAAATCCTTTATTGAAGAAAATGCCATGAAAAACGACCTGAATATTGAGGCGCTTTCCGAGCGTTTTTCGGTGAGCGTGGCCCAATTGCACCGAAAGATAAAGAGCCTAACCGGATTAACGCCCAATAACCTGATCAAATCCATCCGCTTGCAAATAGCCTATAAGCTCATTAAAGAGCAAGGTTTAAGAATCTCGGAAGCTGCGTATCAAACGGGGTTCAGTGATCCAAACTATTTCACCACCTGCTTCAAAAAGGAATTTGGCATCAATCCCTCACAAGTTTAAACAACCCGAAGGTTTTTTAAACTGTGAGGAAATGAAAAGTCGGTTCTTTATCTCTTTGATAATTGACTTTTCAGTATTTAGAATAATTTACCTCCAGCATCTTTTCACCATAGCGTTTGCCTAATATCCGGTAGCCTTCGGCCGTAAAATGCAACCCGTCGGGCATGCCCGGACAACCTGCAGATGAGATCACATGGGCATTGGGAATAACAGCGGGCAATTGATGGATGAACGGATTGAATCCATGGCACTTCCCGCTAAATTCGGCGCTTAGCAATTCACCGGCCAACAACGGAGTATTGGCTGCTTCAAGATTCAAATCAGCCAGCAGGTTTTCGTAAACGGCTTTTACCTTTTGGGTCCAAAGACTGTCGTTCGGATTCGACTCCCCCTGGTGCAACAAGATGCCTCTGATCACGCCGTCTTTCTGCGCCAATTTGGCCAATTCTACCAAACGTCCGTAGGGATTGCCCCCGTAATTTTCGATCCAGCTCTTCATCCAGTGCGGGGCTGTTTCAACATAACTTTGGTAGTTTTCTTTGTCGAAGAGTTCTATTTTACATCCTCCGACCGAAACGTTGATGACACCTACTTTGATCGTGGCAGGCAAATGTTCGATGAGGGTACGGCCAAAATAATCGGCCGGTGAAATCCCTGCCCTGCAATCGCATAGGGGTGGGGTGGCGGTGTACCAGTTCCCCTTTACACGACTTTTGTCCGGGCAGTCCATGGCACTCATCATTTTAAACCGATCATCAACGGTGGAATCCTGTGCTTCGGCACGGGCTGCTCCGGCCATGTTCGATTGTCCAAAACACAGGTAAATGTGGAAATCGGGGTCTTGTGCCATTGCATGACTGCTGGCAATAATCAGCACAAAAAGCAACAATGCATTGAATGTTTTACTCATGGTTTAATTTTTTATTGTTTGGTTATTTTGCCCAAGCGGTTCCTTCGGGACTTCGGCGCCAGGCATAGTACGCATCCAGTACTTTCAGCGCTTCTTCATCGGGTACTTCGCCAGCACCGGGCGAAACATTCAGGTACATGGTTTTCGGATCATCGTTGCTGAAAGCCGGCCACTCGGGCAAACCTTCGCCATTGGGATCGCCGTTTTTCGCGAAGTTGGTCCAGTACGTGGCCATCCATTCCGAAACTTCACGGTCTGACGCAGTGCTGTTGGGATGGAGATTTTTGAAAACATAGGGCACGTCAACGCCATGTGGAGTTCCGTGGTCGGCTTGCGGCGAACCTGATTCATGTTCGGGATGCTGATCGAAATAGTACAGAAAAACCTTCGACGTACCTGTTTTCGACTGTAAGCGTGCCCAACTCCAGGTGTGCCAGCCAAAAGCTGCGTCGCGCATCAGGTTACGGGCCGGGCGCTTTACTTCGTTATCGGTGAGCGGGTAGGCTTGTATCAAAGTATCGGCATAGGGGCCAAAGCGCTTTTGCACATTGGCAATAAACTCTTCGGGAGTACGTCCGGCCGGAAAACTCAAACCCTCGTCGGAATTGTAGCCAATGAGTACCGGAACGTCGTTGTATTTTCCGGTTTCATATAGAATAAACTGGTCGTCGGGGATTACATAACCATCCACAATGGGCCATCCGCCGGGTAGGGTCCAGCCTCGGGGAATGAGCTTTTCTGCTTCTACTTTTCGTAATTCATCAATGGATGAAAGCCCAATGTTTTTCAGATATTCCACACCATCCTGCTCGGCCTGTTCGAGGGTTTTCATGTTTTCGCCGGGATAGGTGGTGGGACGCGTGGGCCCGAACGAACCGCCGCTTTGGGAAATGGCTCCGTGAATCAGGCCTTTGGTGAGAGGCGAGGCACACAGCATGCTCACCGAAATCCCTCCCGCCGATTCGCCAAAAATGGTCACCTTATTGGGATCACCGCCAAATGCCGCGATGTTGTTTTGAATCCATTGCAAACCGGCAATCTGATCGAGCAAGCCGTAGTTGCCCGATACACCGTTGGGATTTTCAGCGCTTAGCTCGGGATGGGCCAGAAAGCCTATTTGCCCCACACGATAAGCAATACTCACCAAAACCACACCTTTGCGGGCCAGGTGTTCGCCATTGTGTACGGGGTCTGACGTAGAACCAAAACTAAAACCGCCTCCATAAATCCAAACCAGCACAGGCAATTTTTCTTTGTCCGATTTTGCGGATGTCCACACATTCAGGTACAGGCAGTCTTCACTTTTTCCTGAAGCCGGATTGCCGCCCTGCATGGGCGCCGGGGCATATTCGGTGCAAGGTTTCACGCCTTCCCATTTTTCAACGGGTTGGGGAGCTTTCCAGCGCAGTTCGCCCACGGGAGGTGCAGCAAAAGGAATGCCTTTGTAGATGCTCAGGTCGTTGGTAACAGTACCCTGAACGATACCGCCTTCAACCCTTACCAGGCCGGGCTGAAGTTTTGTGCAGGCGCCCAATAAAAGGGTGGCGGCTGCAAACAATAAAAGAGTGATTGGCTTCATGTTATGTCAATTTTTCTATGAATTTAAAGTAGCAGATTGCATTTATATTATCTCCAAAGGTTGGGTAAAAACCGGTAATACAACAAATGGCGCCAGGTTCCCCAATCGTGGCCACCGTGTCCGCCAATGTAGTATTCGTGCTCAATGTTGTGCTGGTCCAGCGCCTCGTGCAAGGCCTGGCAGCGACGGTTGAAAAAACCCTGTGCTTCCATGGTGCCTTGTCCCACAAACAGGTAATCGACTTTGTCGTTCACCTTTGGATCGTTTAAAAAGAGCTTCAGCGAAGTTTCGGGTTCGGTGTCGCCGGCGCTAAGGATACCAAAATTGGCAAACACATCGAGCGAGCGGAAACCGATGAACATACTGTGCCTTCCGCCCATCGACAAGCCCGAAATGGCACGTCCTTTAGGCGATGCAATGGTACTGTAATTTTTGTCAACCAATGGGACTACATGTTCGCGAAGTTCTTTTTCGAAAATATCGAAGGTCAATTCGGCATGTTGTGGATGGTTGCGGTGGATGATCTGGTTGTTGGGCAGCACAATAATCATGGGAAGGGCTTTCCCTTCGGCCAGCAGGTTGTCCATGATGAAGTTCACACGGCCATCGTACATCCAGTTGGAGGGTAGCTCGCCACTGCCCCCCAGCAGGTACAACACAGGGTACTTCTTTTGGGCATTGTAGCCCGGTGGTGTATATACATACAGTTCGCGTTCGCCGTTTGTTACTCCCGAGTGATAAATATGGCGGGTTACTGTTCCGTGAGGTACGTTTTTCGCATCATAATACGCGGGCTCTTTGCCGTGGACCACCAACTGACTGTACGGTGGCATGGCCGTGAATGCGGCATAGGTGTTGCTTGGATCGGGAGTCTGAACACCGTCCACATTGAAGTGATAGGCATACATATCGGTCTTAAGCGGCCCAATGGTCAAGGTCCAGATACCATCGTCACCTTTGCTAAAGGGCAGGGGTTCTTTGCCCAAATCGTTGGCCGTGTAAATGGCGCCCAGTGGCAGTACCACTTTTTGGGCAAGGGGTGCTTTCAGCCGGAAGGTGACGGTCTGATCATCGTGCACTTCGGGCGAATTGAGCGGGGCACTGAAGGGCTTCAGTCCTTCGGTATCCTTTTGCGGATGGTAATCGAGGTTGACGTTGGCCTGCTGTGCCCCTAAATAAAAAGGAACAATCAAAAGAAAACCAACAATATAAGTTTGTAATTTATTCATTGTATATAGTTTAGTCTGTTTATTCGGTGCTTTAAAGTTATTGATTTCCCTTTAAAACAAGGCGAAACAATCTACTTAAAAACCTGTGAGGCAAAGTCGTGAAACGATTTTCTCCAAACCTGCCATTCGTGGTCGCCGGGGAAAGAATTGAATTCAACTTCAAGTCCATTTTCTTTCATGTCGGCCACGGCTTTTTTGGTGTGCTCAATGCGCATATCGCCTTCGCCACACGAAATGTAAAATAAATCGAGCTTTTTGTTGAAGTCGGCCGATTTGCTGAGCAGCCCGGGAATTTCCTTTTCGGCATCGAAGGTACTACCCGAGGAATTCCGGATGCCTCCAAAAATTCCCGAACTGAAAATGCCCACTGAACCAAAAACATCGAGATTTTCGAGCCCTGTATAAAACGACTGACCGCCCCCCATGGACAAGCCGCAAATGGCACGGTTTTTTTTCTCGGTGAGGGTTCGGTGGTTTTTGTCGATAAACGGTACAATATTTTGGGTCATTTCCCTTTTGAAGGCAGACATGGCTTCGCTGCTGTAGCCACCAGCGCCAGACCGGACATTTCCGTTGGCAATCACCACAATCATGGGCTTGGCTTTCCCTTCAGCAATCAAATTATCGAGAATAAGGTCGGTTTTGCCCTGTTTTACCCAACCGGTTTCATCCTCGCCACCACCGTGCTGAAGGTACACCACCGGATAATTCGTGCCGTGGTTCCGATCGTAACCGGGAGGCGTATAGACATACAACCGTCGCCAGCTTTCGCTAACGTTTGAGTAATAATATTTTGAACAGATGGTACCATGGGGAACGTCTCTGATGGCATAAAAATCGTCACCCGTTTCCGGAATATCGATACCGCTGGTCATTTTACCTGTTCCATAGAACGATTGGCTGGCCGGATCGGCTACGGGCACATCGTCGATTACTAAAAAATAATAGTGAAAACCCGGTTCAACAGGTTCGGTGCGAACGTTCCAAATGCCGTCCGCACCTTTCACCATGTCGTACTTTTTCCCCAAATCAATTTGAATTTTTTGTGCATTGGGCGCCTTCACCTGAAAAACAACACTGTTGTCGGGCATGATGCACGGACACTGATTTTGATGGATGTTCGTAGGTGCCGGAACCGAGTTTTCGACCAACTGGGCTTGAGTAACCAAGAAAGAGAACGTGAAAATAAGCGTGCATGACGTAACTCGATATATAAACGTCGAAACATTCATAATTTGCATGTTAAATTTAAAAGCTATTTGATTCAAGTAAAAAAGTTTTCAGAATTATTCGTTCCAAAATCTATTTGAACAACAATTGTGCATATTGATACAACGACCTCCGCCAGGTTTGCCACTCATGGGCCGTTTCGGGCGATTCATAGTACACATGTTTGATGCCCTGTTTATCAAGCATCTTTCGGAAAGCACCAACCGAGCCCGGGAAGGGTTCTGGTTCTTTGGTGCCCAGCCCCAGCCACAATACCTTGAGCTGTTCGTTCACTTTTTTACCATCATTAAACGCCCCGTTCAAAAAGATTTGGGTGTCGATTTCGTTGGCGCTTGGGTAATTGGAAGTTCCGCTAAACCCTCCATAGTATGCAAAATGTTCAAGGTTGTTCATTACAATGCGCATGGTTTGGTTGGCCCCCATCGAAAGTCCGGCAATGGCACGGCTTTCGCGATTGGCCAAAGTCCGGAACCGGGTGTCAATCATGGGAATGATTTCCTGCATCATCACTTCTTCGAAAACCATGGCCGGACGACCGGTGGCATTGTTCTGAGCTTTGTAGGCATAGCCATTGTCCATTACAATGATCATGGGAACAGCCTTGTTTTCAGCAATCAAATTGTCGAGAATCCGATTGGCTTTGCCTTGTCCGGGCCATCCCGTTTCGTCTTCAAAACTTCCATGCTGAAGGTAAAGCACCGGATAGCGATTACTTAAATTGGCATCGTAACCGGGAGGTGTATACACAAAACAACGCCTCCAGGCCTGCGTGATTTTTGAAAAATAATTCAGTTCACTAACCAGACCATGGGGAACCTCTTTTAAGGCATAAATTTCAGCGTCACGGGCCGGGATTTCAATACCACTCCCCCAACGACCGGCACCATAAAAATAGCGGGTACCGGGATCGGGAACCGAAGCACCGTCGATGTTCAGCTGGTAATAGTGAAAGCCCTCATCTTGCGGGGCCGATTCGCCCGTCCACACTCCTTGATCATCTTTTACCATATCGTATTTCACGCCGCCAATATCGAGCTGTACACTGTTGGCTTCCGGTGCTGATATTTGGGCGCGAACACGTCCTTCAGCATTTACTTGAGGAAAAGTTTTGCCGGGCTGATTCACCTCTGAGGCTTTGAATTCATTTTTGACCGTTTCGCTTATTTGCGCAAAACAGAAACTGCCCGTCAACCAGAAGCCGATGAGCAGTGTAATCCATTGAATGTTTTTCTTCATTTTCAAATTCAGAATGAATTGAGTGGGTTTGTTCAACTTATTCTTGTGCAAATAGTACACGATACGTTTTGACAATTCCCTGATAATCGCATTGAACCAGTGCTATGCCTTCGGTTGATTCAGCCTGTTTAACACGTACTTGAACCGATTTATTGTCGGACGAAGCTGTAACAACGGGAACCTGACTGTTCGTTGCCGGAAGCGAAACCGTTGTTTCATACAAATCATAGCCCACAACGCCGTTTCCGTTGGTTGAACGAACCGGTGTTTGTGGTACGTCAATGGCATTGCCGTTTACACTAATTTGAACCTTAGGCGCAATCGGCCGTTCTATGGTTTTTTGGTCTGAGCTGAAACCCAAGCCGATTAAATCAAACAAATCCACTCCTACTTCTCCTTCGGCTACCAGGTAAATGGCATGCTTTTTATCCAGTTGGTCAACAATTTCAGCTACATTGACGGTGAATTGTGTGATTTCCTGCGCTGAATTTGCCGGCACCAAAATTTCTCCCAACTTTTTCCCTTTCCATGCGGCATTATCCCAGGGTCCGTCGAGCCAAACATGTACCGTAAAGCTGTTGGTTGTTTTTGGACAAAGGAAAAGGTTGAACGCGGTATTTTTGCCTTTTTTTGTTCCTTCGAATGCTTTGAGTCCGTTTTTATCCTGATCGAGACCGCCAAAACCAAAATACTTGTACCCGACAATGTTGCCATTTTGTACATTGGTTATGGCCATGTGGTTGTCCCAAATGTCCCATGAGTCCTGTTGAAGACGGGTGTCGGAAAGGTAGCAGGCATAACCGGCGGAATAGTATTGATAAGGATCCAAACCATACATGTGAAAACCTTCAGAAGTAACTTCGGCACCCTTGTATTCCTTCCCCTGACTGTCTTTTGCAGTCCAGAGCTGGTTTGTTGCATAAGGATCGAAAGCCCTGATTTCAACCTTTCCACCTTCTGCTACAGGTTTTTCGTCCCAGTGAATTTTTACCGGGGCTACCATGGCTTGACGGGCAAAACCGAATCCGCGGGGTGGCCTGTGGTAGAAAACGTACCATTGGCCATTGATCTGTTGAATGCTGCCATGGGTATTGTGCCCCGAATTAGTGGTCTGAATGGCTGTTCCGTCGTGGTTCAATACCGGAGCCCGTGAATCAACCAGTACGCCACCGCTTTTCCAGGGCCCCAGCGGACTGTCGGCGTAAGCATAACGCAGGGTAGAGTTGGAGCTGGGCACACCATATTCTGGCCCGGAATAGCCGCTGAAAACGGTAACAAATTTGTTACCCACCTTGCGGATCGACGAGGCTTCAAAAAAGTTGAAGCTGCCCAGGTCCTCTCCTTTTACAATGTGAGGATATTCCGTTCCCTGTGGGTCCCTTAAAGAACCGTAGCGCGAACTGGCCGGGAGAAAATAGGGGATGATTTCGGTACCAGGACGCAGGGAGTACATCGTGTTCTGATCGAGCTGTGCAGCCAGTGAGCGCTGAAAACCCCAGTAGCCATATGCCCTGAAGCCTATTTCGAAATCGGGGTCGTTGCGATCGGTCACGTATTCAACATACACTGCCGGGTCGAAACCCAGAATACTTCCGGGTAGGGTACGGGTGCCATCATCGGTCATGTTGATGGGGGTAAAAGGACCATCGGGGCGTGAACCTTTGGCAACCATAGCTTCGCGGTGCCTGCCCCGGCTGTGTGGGTACAGGTAGTATTCTTTGGTGCCGTCTTTTCTTCTTACTTCCACCAGGTCGGGGGCGTACATTACATCCCACTGGCCTTCTACGTTGTATGTAAAAATGGGGCCTTCGTCACGCCATTCCGACAGGTTTTCTACCGGTGCCGACCACATGCGGATGTCCGGACCGCAGTAACTTCTGAAACGTACATCGTGAGAACCGATGATGTAAGCACGGTACTTACCGGGTTGGTCGGGATCTTCAAATACCCGGGGTTCTCCGTCGGGCAAATGCTCCCACAGGGGCAGGTAGGGATTGCCGGCACTATAATAGACGTGTTGGGCCGACGATGAGCTGTTCTTCAAACGATTTTCTTCGCCCCGGGCTCCGCTTACAGCAAACAAGCATACAAATGCAATCAACAAAAACCGGTCAAATTTCCTTTCAAAAAATAATTCGACTTTTTTCATAAACACACTTTTTTGGGTTTTTCTTCTTGTTTTGGTCGATAAAAGAAATAATTCCTTCCCTTATTCCTGAAACAACAGTCGGGCCATTTGATGCAAACTGCGACGCCAGGTGTGAAATTCATGAGCGGTGCCTTCCGAAATATAGGAAACCGCATTGAAACCGGCGTTTTGCAATTCAGCAACTGCATTCTTCACGCCATCGGGACGTTCTTTGCTGCCACAACTCAGAAATACAAGCTTCAGATTTTTATGCTCTCTGATCTCTTCGGGATTATATACTCCTCCGCTAAAAAGGCCATAAGAAGAAAAAACATCGGACCGGTTCAGCGTAATCTGCCGCGTTTCGAAGCCGCCCATCGACAGGCCGGCCATAGCACGGTTTTCCTGAGTGGCCAACGTGCGGAAGTGGGTGTCGATGTAAGGGATCAACTCATCAACCAATACCGTTTGAAAGGGTTTGATGTCGAAGTTGCGTAAGCCTCCAAACTTTATTTCATTCGTCATGCCATACGTCATAACAATAATAAATGGACGAGCCTTGCCTTCGGCAATCAGGTTGTCCATGATCAGGTTGGCGCGTCCCTGGCTGGGCCAGGAAGTTTCGTTCTCGCAATAGCCGTGCTGCAGGTACAATACCGGGTAGCGTTTTGATTCTTCTGTATTGTAACCGGGAGGAGTGTACACAAAAGCCCTGCGCGACGTGTTGGTGCTTGCCGATGGAAACAGGATTTCGTGCACATGGCCATGCGGTACATTTTTCAGGGCGAAAATTTCTTCATCGGGTGCCGGTACTTCAATCCCGCTTCCCCATCGACAGGCGCCGAAAAAGAACAGGCTTCCCGGATCGGGTACCGAAGCCCCGTCGATGTTCAGCTGATAATAGTGAAAACCAACGTCCTGAGGTGCCGATTCGCCCGTCCACAAACCATTTTCATCTTTTATCATGTCGTATTTCACACCCCCGATATCGAGCTGGACCCTATTTGCATTGGGCGCCATAATTTGCGCACGCACACGCCCTTCGGAGTCAACCATGGGAAAATCATGCCCGGGTTGGTTTACGGGTGAGGGTTTAAAGTCACCGATCCCTTCCGTACCGGTTTGTGAAAAGCTAAGGCTTCCACAAAGCAGCAAAGCAGTAAAAAAAATAGTGCTTTTGTAGTTCATTGTGTTTGTATTAAATAATTCGTGTTTGTATTAGGATGATTATTGGAAAATTTGCGGGGCAAATTCATGGAGCGCCCTGCGCCAGGTGAGCCATTCATGCGCGGTTCCCTGCGATTCATGGAAGACAATGTTTTTGATTCCATGAGTTTTAAGTGCTTCAACCTGATCTTTGGGATTTCGTTCTTCGGTTCCGGTACTGATAAAAAGCAGATTCATGTTTTTGTTGAAAGTATCAGCATCCTTAAATACTCCGTTAAAGGCATTAACTACATCGTCGCCACGCACAAAGAAACCGCTGAAGGTTCCCATCCAGGCAAATTGGTCCATGTTGTTGAAAACCGTTATACAGGTCTGAAATCCGCCTCTCGACAATCCGGCCATAGCCCGGTTTTGTTTATCGGTTTTCGTCCGAAAATTTTTATCGATATACGGGATCAGATCCTTGATATAAATTTCGCTTACATCGCCCGAAGCTTTCCGGACATCGGAATTGGTCTTAATATCCCCGCTGGGCATGACCACGATCATGGGAACAGCCTTGCCGGCTGCAATCAGGCCATCCATGATGTTGGCCATGTGCCCCTGGTTCGACCATCCATTTTCATCTTCACCCCAACCGTGTACCAGATAGAGAACGGGATATCGTTGATCCGGTTTTTCTTCGTAACCTGCGGGCACATATACGTTGATGTGGCGTTCGAGCCCATTGATGGCCGACCAGTAGTAAATAGAACGCACATGCCCATGGGGAATGTCCTTATTAAACCGGTAATAATCGCCCTCGGGGCCTTCGGGAATTTCTATACCCGACGATTCCCAGTTGCTACCGAAAAAGGCTTCGGTATTCCTGTCCATTACGGCAACACCGTCAATAATAATGGCATAATAATGAAAGCCTACAACCTGTGGATCGGAAGTGCAGGACCATAGGCCTTTTTCATTCTTGACCATATCGTACTTTTTCCCGGCCAAATCAACCTGAACCAATTGGGCCGTAGGCGCCACAACCTGAAACATTGCCTGGCGGGTTTCGAAATTAACGGCAGGATATGGAGCCAGAAACGTGTTGGTCGATGCAGGTTTAAAACCCTCGGGCAGCGGTTCTGCCTGTTGCCCGCGCATCATTCCTGCAAATTGTGCAGAAGCCAGATTGCCGACCAAAATAGCAATAAGAAACAAAAAAGATGTTTTCATAATCGTTCGTAATTAATTCAGTAGTAAAATTTTTTTATTAATCAACGTTTCACCAGCAATAAACTGACACATAAAATGACCACTGCTGGCTTCCCAGTCCAGTGTATATTCACCGGGGTGTAATTTTTCATCGACCAAAGTAGCCACTTTTCTGCCCTGGATATCATAAATATGAAGCTTCACTTCGGATGGATGCTCAATCCGAAATTGAAAAAACATGTTCGTATCGGATGGGTTGGGAAAAATCTTCAACCTTTCTTCCCGGAACGGATGGATTGAATTGTCACCTATTTCGGGCAGACAAAGATTTTCGGCTTCTTCTCCTTTGCCTGAAGGAGGGTACGGAGCGTTTGAAATGCAGAATTTGTCGAGCTTTGCCCCGTCCTCCCGATATCCCAGGGCAAGCGTATGTTCTCCTTTTTCCAGGGAGAAACTGCCCAGAGGGAGCCATTGCCAGTTACTGGTACCCAAACCATTGTGCATCGCAAAAGAACCCTCATCCATTTTCAGCCAGAACGAATCATCGTCGGGCGAGGGACAGTTCAAACGGGCATAGAGGTTGTAATGATCGCTTGTATCGATTTGAAATGTAAGGGAAATCAGGCCGCCGGGTGCAGCCGGTGCGTTATCTTTGCTTTGAACTCCGGCCTTTACCGTAACATAGTAATTGTTCGATGCCTGAGCATCCTCTGCAATTTTCCATTCGGAGCCCACGTTGGCACATTCGGGTTCAAAATACCGGATGGTATATTCAGGTTGGTCAAAAAGGGTATCCCCACCCAGGAATAAATTCAAATCAATCGATTCTCCAAGCAATTGATAACCGGCTGCATTGGGGTGCAGCCAGTCGTTGGAATAGGCTTCCTGAAGCTTTTCGGGATCGGAAGGATCCCGAATGATCTGGTCGAAATCAAGGCATTGGTCAAAATGGCCCGGTGTTCGGATCCATTCATTCACCTCGGTTCTTACTGCTTCGTGGGCTGCCGAATAATACCCGCTGCCCTTGAAAGGGGTAATGGTTGCCCCGTAAATCCGTATGTTTTCGGCATGAGCCTGGGCAATCATGCTTTTAAACGCGTTGATAAGGGTAGAAGCCGAAGCTCCGCCGCCAATGTCGTTCACCCCGTAAAAAACAATGATCCAGCGCAAAGCATTTTGTTCGAGTACGTCCTGCCGAAACCGTTCCATCCCCGAAGTAGTGAGCCAGGTAGCCCCAATCCCCATATTCACAACACTGACGAGGGAAGTGGCCGGATTGGCCAGCAATTTTTCTGAAAATTTGTCGGTCCACCGGTTATTCAAACCGCCATGCAATCCATAACCATCGGTAATTGAGTTGCCCAGGGCAACCACGGCACCGGCTTCTTCCGGAGCCAGAACCTCAATGGTATTCAGATGGTACCAGCGTTCGATGCGGGTAGCGCCCGCGAACGCTGTATTTTGGGTTTGATCGCCAACCAGAATGTACGAGTCGGTTCGTGATCCGTAATGATGGGTCATGTCGGCAGCCGTTCGGCATGCTCCGTAATGAATGGTGATCGCCAGATGAGCGCCCGGACTCAGTGGAAATGCCAGAGGATCGGAAACAACATCGGAATAAGCTTCCATGGTGTAGGATGCATTGCCGTTAAATGTAACCGGTTTCAGCGTGGATGCATCAATCGCGCTTCCCCCTATTTCGGCCAAAACAGCCAAGGTAACCGCGTTCAGACTTACCGGGCTCGAAGAGGTAATGTTCGAAAATCGGATCCGCAGGGTATCGCCTCCGATCGAAACACGGACAATCTGACGCAGGCTATTGTTCTCCAGAAAAGGAGAAGGGGGCGTGTTGTTCGCGGCAGCATAAGGTGCACATCCCCAGGTCCCAATCCACTTTTCTCCAAACGAAACCCGTGCCGAACCCATCAGCAAGAACAGGAATAAAAGAACGTTTCGGATATTCAAAGAGAAAAAGCCAAAAAGAGAATGGGATCTTTCGAATTTCTTTTGAAGGGTCTTAAAAGATAATGAATTCATCATCAAAGCGTTTATGAATTTCTAATTTACTTTCATCATTTTTCGCGTCAGGCACCGATCGGATGTAAGGATTTGATATACATACAATCCGCTGGCAAGGCTTGCCCCGTTCTGATCCTTTCCGTCCCAGATAACCGAATAGTTACCGGCTTCCCGTTCCTCCCGTACAAGGGTCACAAGCGTTCTCCCCATTGCATCGAAAATCGTTATGCGTACATCGGATCTTTCGGAAAGGGAAAACGGAATTGTTGTTTCCGAATGAAAGGGATTTGGGAAATTCTGACCCAAAACAACCGTGTCCGACGATGATGATACAGAGGGGCTGCTCCCGGTGGGATTTTCGCTGATGTATTGAGCCAGCCATGTAAGAGCGGGCCTCCAGGTTCCATCGCTGCGAACCAGATGACATGTTTTCTGCCACATCGCATTTTCGACATAGCCCCAAAGGGTAATCCCCTTTACGCCGGGATGTTCCCATAAAACCGGAAAAATTCGCTGATAGAGCTGCAATTGCTGGGCATCGTTGGGGCTTCCTTCATCGTTGAGGTTGCCCAAATCAAATTCGGAAATATAAACCGGCAAACCCGTTTGGGCAAGACGATTCAGATTGTTTTTTAAGGTTGTTGTATTGGCTCTTTCGAATTCAAACCGGTGGCCCTGCACCCCGATCCCATCAATTAATCCCCTGTCGTTTAAAAGTTTGATTATTTGAAGATAGGTTGTTGTTGCTGCATTGTCGTTGATAATGCCATAATCGTTGAGCAGGAGTTTTGAATTGGGGATGTATTGCCGGGCCAGTTCAAACGATTTGATAACCCAGTCCCAGCCGGTAGTTCCGTTGCCACCCAGGGCTTCTTTGTAGTTGGCTCTTCCGTTTTTCCCATCGGGGGGATTATGGTTAACCAGCGGTTCGTTCACTACATCGACCATTTCCATATCGGGGTAACGGCGACCGCATTGCCGGATCCAGGTGGTGATGTATTCGAGCTGCTTTTCTTTACTTAATGAAGAAATCCACGTCGGTTGCTGGCTTCCCCAGATCAGGGTATGAAACTTAAAGGGTATCCGGTGTGTCTTGGCATAGTTATACAAATTGGTCAAACCGGTCCAGTTCCAGCGGGTCGAGTCGAGCGAATTGCCAACCGAAGACCATTTCCCTTCGTTTTCGGGCGTTAGCTGGTTCCATAGGTTCGAAAAGTTGTTTTCACTATATCCTTTCAGATTTCCCAGAAATTTTGAAGATCCATCGGCCAGGGGCGGCCCGGCATAAAAGCGGCTCGAATCAACCAGCGCTTCCAGCGTGCCCGGAAGTCCCTTATCGAGCGCTTCGACTGTAAAAAACAAATCGGCCCGGCCAAAGGCAAATTTGTCAAACTGCAGCCCGTCTTCCCGGCTGGCAATTTGAAAGGTTTGCGTGAGCTGACCCTCCGAAACCGTAAACGGATTTTGGGTTTGGATATTGGGAAATAAATTTTTCGAAATATTCACCCATTTCCACACATTCGAGCCCAGTCCACCTAAATCATACACCACATCGCTCGTATTTGAGTATCCGGCAGCAGCAAGCCCGTTAATCATAACCCAGTCGCCTCCTGTGTTTTCATGCTTTTCACCAAAACCATTGGCCGCAAAGAAACTGTCGTCGTTGTACCCATTGGCGCCTACCCGTAAACGGGCATATAAGTGATAGATACCCGATGTCTCAAACGTTAAGGAATAACGGACGATCCGGGTAGTGTCTTCCGGACTTACCGATCCGGTAAAATCAGAATTTGTGGTCACATAAAATAAATCTCCCTCCTGCACTATATCAAATCCGCTTCCCGGTGTTCCGGATTCGGCTTCGATAATAACCGGCTTCATGCCCAAATCTTCCAATGTTTGCGATTGAGCATAATTAATCAATGAAAAAAGGAATAAAAAAAAGATAAGAAAATACTTCATCATTATTCACTGTTTAAAAACTACAACTTATTATTTAATGTTCTCATCTGAAAAATAATCGCTTATATGAAAAAAGTCGAAATCGACATATCCCCCCGCCTGTTTCGTGGCATAATAAAATAAGCCAAAACGGTAGCCCATAAAATGCTCCATGAGGGTGTACTGCATGTGCAGTTCGTTGCCAATTTGTTTCCAGGTTATGCCATCCAGGCTGTAGTAAAAGCGAGCCCTGTCGACCCGTTCCCGGAAGTCGCAATCTGCTTTAAAATAAACAACAGGCTCCGAGAGCGATATGCTTTCAATTTCTTCGGGCGTATCGCTTTGGTTGCTGATCATGAAAAGGGAGCGGGTACCGCTTTCCTGTTTCACCCCTACCTGCCCGTATTTGCGCTGAAAAGCACACAGGCCGGCAAAGTCGCCATCGCTCATATTCGAAACATCGAGGCAAATCGTGCCCGAACATACAGGGCCAAAAGTTCGTTGGGTGAGGGTATTTCTTGCCCGCTGCAACTCCGGAACCACACGACCGGTTTTCAGGCGCAGGAAGCCCTTCCGTTCCCGAACCGACCATAAACTGTTGTCGGGGTTATGGTTCCATTGCCAGACAAGGGGCAGATCGGCTTCGCCGGGTTTTCGTTCAAAATCATCGGAAGCAACAATTCCAGGTATCAGTCCTTTGCTTGCCGGCAAATCGAGGGTATCGGGCACTTTACCGTCAATGCCCAGAACCGGCCAGTTGTCTTCCCAGGTTACCGGAACCAGATAGGGAATACGCCCTACTGATCCGAAATCGCGGAAAAGGTAAGCAAACCAGCGCCCGTCGGGGGTATCCACTAGTCCTCCCTGGGCTACACCCTTGTCCTGCAACACTACGCGCCCTTCCCACGGGCCATTCAGGTTTTCGGCACGGTGCACGACAACGGTGCGCATGCCTCCCCGTGGCCAGGTTATATCGAACAGGAAATATTTTCCATCCACTTTAAATAACTGCGACCCTTCGGCGCCCAACATAATGTTGTTCCCAGCCGGGGCGCTTGCATTTTCGATCAAAACTCTCCGGGTTTCTTCTTTTATGCCACTTAAATCATCCTTGATCTCAGCAAGAAACAGTTTCCCGTTCCCCCAGATCAGGTATATCTTCCCGTCGTCGTCAAAGAAGAGCGTATTGTCGTGAAAGGAAGGCTGAAACGATTGTTCCTTCCATGTTCCGTTTTCGGGATCATCGGTCGAAAAAATATACGTCTTTCCCGTTGTACTCGAAAAAGTAGATACATAATATCTTCCCTTATGGTAACGCAGACTGCTGGCCCACGAACCCCGTCCGTAGGCATGCAGGCCGTTGTCAAGATTCAGAGCATCGAAGTTGCCCAGGGTTGGGTATGCGTAACTCACAATTTGCCAGTTCACTAAATCGGTCGATTTCATGATGGGGACACCCGGGTTCATGTGCATGGTCGTGCTGCTCATGTAGTAGGTATCGCCCACACGAATCATCGACATATCGGGCACATCGGCATGGATAACCGGGTTTTGTGTTTTATTCTCCTGAGCCACTGCTGAATTTTGAAACAGAACAGCAATGAGTATGCTAAAAATTGAGAAACGTATGTACTTCATTATTTCTTTTATTGAGTAGTTTTCATCCGTATTACTGTAAGCGACATTGCAAATGCCGGATAAACAAATTTCTCATCCACATCAAATACAACTTTTTCAGGAACGAGGGTTTCAGAATCGAAAAAAGTATTTTCAGCCTCGGCATCGCCATTAAGCAAAGTCATTTCAGCTTCACCTTCCGTTATTCCGAAAGATGAAAGATCGATTACAAAGTTTTTATTTTCATTGGAGGCATTAACCATTTTCAGGATTACATCGCCTGTTTTACTGTCGGCTACACACGATGCAGCCAGAGTTGAATCGCTTTTATTGTATTCAATTATATTTTCGAAATAAAAGTCGCCCTGGTTGTTCATGAACATTTTTTGGACGTGGTAATTGGGTGTAGGAACAATGTTCACATTGTCGTAGAAGATCAAATCGGTTCTCCATTGGGTAAAGCCCTTTTTTGCCAATAAAGGTGCATACGAAGCCATTAAAACAACGTCCCCGTTTCGTTCAAGTGAAGTAAGGTATGCAGCCTCGGCTATTGCATTCCGCAATTTATTTCCCCATGAGGCATATTCACCGAGGTATACTTTTGATGCATTCCTGTCGTATCGATCGTAACGATACTGGTTGGTTATAAACCAATTAGGATCGGTGTAATAATGTTCATCAACAACAGGTATTTTTAGTTCATTTGCCAGTTCCCATCCTTTTTCAAAGTCGGGTCCGCTGTGAAAGGGCCCAACTGTACCAACAACAGTAATTTCTGGATGCTCTTTTTTTACGGCATTGTAAATCATCGTGAAGCGTTCTTCAAACTCGGGGGTTATCTTATCTTCATTTCCAATGCCAATGTATTCAAGCATAAAGGGTTCAGAATGCCCTGCAGCAGCCCGTTTCGCTCCCCATTCGGAAGTAACGGGGCCGTTTGCCCACTCAATCAGATCGAGGACTTCCTGAATGTAATCAGGCATTTCGCCCATTGGTAAGGTTTGTTGGCCGGTGCCGCCTATGCGCCAGGTGCCGCCCGAATTCTGGCAACTCACTGCAGCCGGAAGAACAGGCAATGGTTTTGCCCCAATGTCTTCGCAAAACTGAAAATATTCGAAAAAGCCCAAACCGGCCGTTTGATGATAGCCCCAGATATTGCGCTGCCCTTTACGCTGCTCAACCGGTCCTATGGTGTTTTTCCAGCGGTACATGTTACCTAAACCATCGCCATGAACAAGGCACCCGCCGGGGAACCGGATAAACTTTGGCTGCAGGTCGGCCAGCATCTGAGCAAGATCGGCACGCAAGCCATTCGTCCTGTTTTTAAACGTTTTTTCAGGGAACAGCGAGATCATGTCAAGGGCAAGCTTTCCCTCGTTTCTTGCCATGACTACAAGGGATGCGGTATCACAACATGCTTTTGCTGTTAACGTTGTGGCGTATTTTACCCAGTCGGTTGAAGAAGTTGAGATTGAGTTTTCAGACAGCACCTCACCTTTGGGGTTCTGAAGGCTGATCCACAATTGAACAGGAACATCGGAAAGCTGGCGGGCAAACAGTGAAAAATTATATTTTTCACCCTCCCTGACTACGATCCCGTCGAAACCCGAGTTCTTAAACCCAACACCCGTTTCGCCTTTATATTGTTCGTAATGGCCCACAAACTCTACATCCAGAACAATGTAATGGGGATTGTTCGGATGAAGGGGTTCTTTGGTTTCCACGCTGATTCTTCCATAAGAATAGCCCGGCGAGATGTATTCCCAGTAAGCGAATGGGTGCCATTCCTTTCGTTCGGTTGGGTTATACTCAAACGAACGGTTTTGCACAAGTTCGGCATACAGGCCACCATCGGCAGCGTAATTGATGTCCTCGAAAAACAGTCCGAACAAAACGGGGCTAATTTTTTTACCCCCGGGAACGGTTTGAGCCGATACGAATCCGGCATGAAAGGAACACCATGCAAAGAGAGCAAGGATAAACAACATAATTACGATACGATTTCTCTTCATAGTTTTTTATAAGTTAAAGATTGTTTTTCAGTACCAGCGTATAGGTTTCCCCTGCTTCGGTAGGCAGGTCGTACAGAAGAGTTGCCGGCAAACGAACCGGATTGAGCCGGGCAGAAGGAGAAACCAGGGGTGTACG
>DAIMEA010000008.1:0-25028 GCA_036725585.1 Prolixibacteraceae bacterium
CTGCAATAAGAGGAAAACGATCGGGTGGATCCCTGTTGTCTCAACAGGAACGTGCTCAACCGTTCAAAAAAAACTACGGCAAATTTTTCTTTTCTACTTTCCAAACTGTTGATTTGGAAAGCCCGCAGGGATTTCCGGTAAACATTTTTCCGGCTTTTTTGTCGCCTTTTAACTGCCACTGGTACCAGGCGGTGGCTACTTTGGCAAATTCGCCCCCATGGGGCTGGCCATAGGTTCCACCATGCCCCACATCCATGTTGGCAACAAAAACCGGAACATGGTTGATGCGATTGAAGTCGTCCATCCCGTTTTTATAGGCAATGTCCGATTCTCCTCCAAGCAAATAGAGCGTGGGACAGTGTAATTTTGCCAGATGTTCTTTCTTCAATCCCGGCATACCCGGCATACCACCACCCGGATTTCCAATGATGCCACTGTTGCAAACCACGGCAGTGGTCACGCGTGGATCGGGCGCTGTTTCGAGGGTTTGCAACCCCCCGCACGACATACCGCTCACAGCAATTTTCGAAACATCAATTTTCCCGTAGAAAATACTTGTTTTATCGCTGTTTTGCGCAATAGCCCAATCAATGGCATCGATCAGTTGCGAGGAAGCCGAACGGCCGCCTCCGCGTTCCCCTTCCCGGGGCATGGGACCGATGGCTATTACCAGAAAACCATGCGATGCTACTTCGGACAGGAAATTGATGTGCTCCCAGGGTGAATTGGCGCAGGCGCCGTTGCCCCAGGCAATAATGGGCAGTTTGTTCTTCTTACCCAATTTTTCCAGCTTATCGGGTCGGAAAATGGTGTGGGTTGCCAGCGAAGTATCGGTGTACATGATGGCCGGGTACGCGCCGGTTCCCCCATCTTCCACGATCCTGATCGTAACAGGTGCTTCCGGGTTTCTTTCCTGAGCATGGATTTGGTTCTGTATAACAAACAAGATAACGACAAGCACAGTAAGCCTTAAAATTTGTTTCATCATCGTAGTAGGTTTAGATTGCATATTTTTTATTCCAAGTCAACTTTAAACACGGTAGCCAGTTCATCCATATCGGATGAAGCGGGGGTGGTAAGGAACAGAACATCTTCATTTTTGGTCCATTTTACGTCAACACCGCTGCCCACCACCGAAACCCTCCGGATGTTGTTTTCAATCACCTGGTGGATATCGAAAGGCGCCTTTGCTTCGGGCATTCCCAAGGCATAGATGTACAGTGGTTTTTTACCGTTCCCGCTTGTTCTACACCAATCGGCTTTTGTCATCTTTGATTGATAATATCCCTTAAAGTTTAACCGTGATTTTTTTTCCTGTGTAGGTCACTTTTTTGTCGGACGTATCGGACGTTTTATCCCCCGCAATCGTCCCGGCCGAAGCTCTTGTAATCGTGAATGTTCGTTGCCCGGTCATCCCGGGGAACGAACCCTTTCGTTCGCCAATGCTAAGGGTTTTCTTCGCATCGTCCCATTGAAAGGCAATGGTGGAAAACTTTCCCTTTTCGTAATTGTAGTTATCGTTTTCGTCTTCGTAAAGGGTGAATTCACCATTGGCTCCTTCGTAAATCCGGATTTCCAGGTGATCCCAATTCTTTTCTTCGGCGTACTGAACTTCGGGGCCTATGGGCAGAAGGGTACCGGCTTTTACATACAGGGGAATGATATCGAGCGGAACTTCTTTCGAAATGTGTTGCCCTCCGGCATGTTTTTCACCCGTCCAGAAGTCGATCCATCCGGCGCCTTTGGGCAGGTATAACGACCGTTCGCCCGTTTGGCTGAAATCTTCCTTACCATCCTTCGAATACATGCCTTTGGTAACCGGACAAACCAGGATTGATTTGCCGAACATGTATTGGTCATTAATGTCCCATGCTTCCTTGTCGCTGGCAAAGTCCATCACCAGCGCCCGGATCATGCTCGACTGATTGGCCGACACATCCCAGGAGCAAGAGTAAATATAGGGCAACAAACGGTAACGCAGGTTGATGTATTTCTCAATAGCATCGTACACCCGGTCGCCTTTTTGTCCGAACTGATAGATTTCGCGGGGTGCTCCTTCACCATGGGAACGCATCATGGGACAGAAGGTTCCGTATTGAATCCAGCGGGTATACAATTCCCTATAGTCGGGATTGGTAATATCGTTTTTATAATTCCACAGGAAGAAGCCGCCAATATCGCTGTTGAAATGCGGGATACCGCACAGGGAAAAATTTAAGCCGGCCGAAATTTGCTTGTGCAGGGTTTCCCACGAAGCCACTACATCGCCCGACCAGGTATTGGCTCCGTAGCGCTGTTGTCCGGCAAAAGCCGAACGGGTAAGTATGAATACGCGTTTATCGGACGTAACGGCACGCTGGTTTTTGTATACACCTCCCACGCTCATCAGCGGGTAAGCATTGCGCACCTTCCGGAAAGATCCCAGATAGGTTTTGTTATCGAAATCGCCGGGTTGAATGTCGAGGTGGTCGGGCTCGGTCGAGTCCATCCACCAGCCATCGATCCCCAGGGAGAAAAGACCTTTGTTCAGGTATTTCCAATAAATGTCGCGGGCTTCGGGGTGGTAGGCATCGTAAACCCTTACCCCGGAGGGATATTCGCGGTTGGGCGGCCATTTTTCGGAGCCCGACTGGGGCCAGGTGCTGAAATCCATCAACATGCCTTTCTCGTTCAGTTCCCTGTATTGTTTGGTCATGGGACCAAACGACGACCAGATGGAAATGATCATGTGGGCATTTTGCGCATGAATATCGTTCACCATTTTCCGGGGGTCGTAAAATCCGGGATTCAGGAATTCCATCGCATTCCACAGGTAGTTGTTGCCCCAGTATTGCCAGTCCTGGATAATACCATCGAGCGGTACGCCCAGTTCGCGGTATTTCCGAACCACGCCCACGGTTTCGTCCTGGGTTTTGTAACGCTCCTTGCTTTGCCAGTAACCGTAGGTCCACAGGGGAAACATGGGCACCTGGCCGGTCAGGTCGCGCATGCAGGCCACCACGCCATCGGCATTGCCCCCGTACATGAAGTAATAGTCGATACCCTCTCCCACTTCGGAAGCAAACGAAGTTTCGCCGGATCTATCTGTAAAGGTTGTGGGCGAATAATTGTCCCAAAACAAACCATACCCCTTAACCGACTGGAAAAAAGGCACAAAGTCCCAGGTATTGTTCTGAATCATTTGCACTTCCTGGTTGCGTTGCGACATTTTGCCGTTCTGTAAAATACCCAAACCATAGATGGCTTCGTCATCGTCGAGCACATACGACTGTTTTATGCTGAAGGTTTTGTCACCTGCATCGTTAAAATCGGTAAAGACAAGCCCTCCTTCCCTTTCCCGCAGCAATGCCTTTCCTTTGGTTGTTTGGAAAGATATGATTCCGTTTTTCAGATTCAGATTCACACGCACTTTTTCACTCGAAAGAATAAGGCGGTCTCCTTTATGGGAAATTTTCCATTGGCTTTCTTCGGGATTTTTGATAACCGACAGGCTTTCTTTTTGGAACGAAGATCCCGCAGGCCACTTCATCACCCGGATGATGGAAGGTCCATAGAAAATGATTTCCGTCTCAAAGGAATCAATGCTGACTTTAACGCCCGTATCCGTTTTTTGCAAGGTTTGTCCGAAGGATGACGAACAAAGAAAAAAAACGAAAACAACGGCAACATGCAATTTTTTAATTTTCATTCGATTCAATTTAAAAATTTTTGGTATCTCATAGCTTGTCCCGCTTTGGCGGGAGAACGCGCCACCCCGATTTATCGGGGTAATCCTCCTTGTTTGTCCCAATAAATCGGGATGGCTTGTTTCATAATCCGTTCGTAATCATTATTCATCATTGTTCTGATTTGGGGTGATCTGTTTCGACGGAAATTATACCTTATTCCGCCATAAAATCACGATTGTCCGGTTAAAGGTAGGGAAAGCTCCGGACAATCGTGATTTTCCTTGTTCGCAGGCTCCCATCCCGCATTTTTTTCCGCACGATAAATACGCCCCTTTGGTTCTCAATATCCATTACCCTTTGTCCGCTTAGGGTAAAATAAAGTGTGGAAACAACTTCTGTATCGGAGGCGCTTGATTCGTTTACATAATTCGATGGAGGGTCGTATTCGCCGGAATTGGATAGAAAAACGGTGTCGATAACAAACGGATTGCTCCCGTTCGACCAGAAACCGGCAATGTATATATGCTCCGGATTTAGGGGATTTCCGTCATTTTTCCGGGTATTCTTTAAGGGCACAACAATTTCCCGTCGGCTGCCAAAGGGGAAAATAGCCGGCGACCCCCAGTAACTGGCTCCGTCGAAGAGACGGAAATCGACCGAAGCGGTGTTGGCGCTGCCCAGTCGGACCACGATGTATTTGTACCCCGACAGGTCGATCCCGTCGTATTGCCAACCTCCAAACCCCCACTGACCGGTATGCAGGGTGCGGGTGCTTTCATCAAAGGTTCCGTCGGCGAAAATATCGGGATCAAACAAGGCTTCGGTTAAAGGAAAGGTAGAACAATGGATCGATAACGCAAACTGCCAGTTTCCACCTTTGCTGTCGGTATAGGAAACCTGTGCTGAGGCCTGCCCGTCGCTAAGGGCAAAGACTCTTCCGCGTACAACACGGGCAACTTCGGGCCGATCGACCGAAATTTCTGCCAGAGAGCTCACATTTTCCGCATGCCCGTCTTCAAATACGGCCATTATTTTCAGGCTTCGGGAACTGTTGGTAATTACCGTTAGGTTCTCACCTCCTTCAACATACAAATCCGAAAGAGTAAGATAAGCATCGGTAACGCCGCTAAAATTATAGGCAGCTGCATATTCCTGGTACCAGTGATACACCGGCCAGGGGCACGCTTCGGGGTCGGTCAGGAAGTCGACCACATCGGCGTCAGCATTCGGGTTTCCAAAGTCAGCCAGCAAATGAGGTTCGGTAAAGATCAACCAGCTTACATTGCCGCAGTCGTCGGTAATTTTTTTGAAGTTAGCGCCAAAACCATCACCCCCGGCTATTCCGGTAAGGGCTTTCCCCCACGACTTATTATGCCGCTCCGGGGCCCAGTCCATTTCGGTCACCATTACCGGGGCAAAGTCGGCTACGGCTTGCACCTGGTTATCCCATCCGCGTTGAAAAGGTTCGTAGCCCTGGCCGCTGTTGAACCAGCCGGGATAAACATGAACGGCATAGCCAATGTTCTCCCCTTCGATGGGATTGACAGCATAACCGGCATAAAGCGATTGGTACCCCAGTCCCGGCACCCACAAAATGTTATCGGCGTTCGTCCTTATAACATCGACAATTTCCTGAAAGTAGGTTTTAAGATTGTCAAAATGCCCCTGGTTCCCGGCGCCAAAAGTACCATCCGTGCCCAGGATATCAATGGGTTCATTGGCCAGTTCAAACATGATGTTCGGATGGTTTCTCAGTATCGGGTGATTGGAGACGATGCGCCAAACCTTTTTCAGATATTCGTGGTAAACACCGCCTATTTGAATCGTTTCGGGGCATACACCCGGGGGCCGCATTACTACATACAAGCCCTTTAAAACGGCATACTCCGCCATAGGAACAAAAACCTCGTCGAGGTATTTTCGAAAGCGCGTCTCGTTAAAGCATTCCTCCCCTTCGTAACGGCCCGTACAGCCCGGAGTATTGCTCCAATAGGGATCCATGTGCATGCGCACAAAATTCATTTTCCAGCCCGCTTCCATTATCCGGTCGATGATCGTTTGGTTGTAGCGCAAACAACCCGCCACATCGTAGTGGTCCCAATAGTTACCGCGTTCGTTAAACCAGGGTGAGTAGGTTTGGGCAAAGCCATGCAGATTCACGATATGTCCGTAGCTGTCTTTCAGGTATCGCCCCTCCACATGAAGCCCGGGCATGGGCATTCCGTCCCAGGCTTTTATTTGGCTTGCGTGTAAAATAATCAATAATAATATGCTGAAATGGATAACGATTCTTTTCACATCCAACATTTTATGCATATGTTATTTAAGTTTCCACCAATCAATATTGAATAACTCCCCCTTTTCACCTTTGAATACAAAGCAGAGATCGTTAATCCCGGTTGTTTTCTTTATTTTACCCTTAACGATGGTCCAATTTTTCCAGGCTCCTGTGTTTTTCACCTTGATTTTTCCGAGCATTTCGCCCTCCGGATGATTGAGTCGGATCTCGATGAATCCGCCTTTTGATGCCGATGCAACGCATGCCTCAAAAGTTTTGGCTCCGGCACCCAAATCGACACTGCGCACCTTCAGGTAATCGTCGTTTTCAATTTTGGACACAAAAACACCTGTCTGGCTGTTGCCTTTTGTTTTCAGTCCTTTGCTCCAGGCCATGGTTTCGGCTTCCACCCTCACAAAGGGATTCAAATGCGCTACGCTTTGTTTCACGCCTTCCACGCTTGGCACGATGAGCGGTATGCTGCCATCTGCATTGTAGACGAAGGACTCGACACATACCGAACGCTTAAAACCCTGACCCTCCGACAAACGCTGGTCGTGATAGAAGAAATAAGGCTGCCCGGCAAAATCGATGATGCCCGCGTGGTTGGTAAAGGCCAAATGGGGCGCCCGTTCCATAATGAATCCCCGGTATGTCCAGGGGCCTTCCGGCGATTGCGCTGTAGAATACGCGATATACTCGGGGATACCTTTTGCAGCGTAGATCATGTAATACAGGTTGTTGCGTTTATAAAACCAGGGGCCTTCGGTGTACGAAGCCCGTGTTTTGCCATCGCGGCCTTGTTGGCTGCCAAAGGCTTCGGAAGTCATTTCGACCGGAACAATTCCGTCGTGGCCGATGCTCCGGTCGTACGAAACCATATCTTCATTCAATTTGACGTACCACAAATTCGGATTACCCCAATAGAGGTAGGCCTGCCCCTCGTCGACAAAAACCGTAGGGTCAATATCCTGCCAGATATGGTCGCTGTCGACCAGTCGTTTCCCGATCGGATCGGTGAACGGGCCAGTGGGCGAATCGGCCACCAACACCGATATTCCCTCGCCGTGGATGGGCACATAGAGGTAAAACTTCCCGTTTCGCTCCAAACATTGGGGCGCCCATGCTCCGTTTTCCCTTTTGCACCATGCAAAATTTTTCAGGGAGGCAATAGCCCCGTGGTCGGTCCAGTTAACCATGTCTGTCGACGAATAGCAACGCCAGTCGTGCATGGTGAAGAAGTTATTGACCGTTGAATCTTCGTCGTGCGAAGTATAAAGGTACACCGTTCCGTTGAAAACCATGGGTGCCGGGTCGGCAGTGAAATAGGTTTGTACGATCGGGTTCTGGCAAAATCCTGTTTGGTTACCCAATCCAAACAGAAGACTAACAAAAAGCAAAAAACGATGCGATTTCATCATTTCCATTTCTTATAAAACACAATTCCATTATTTACTGAAGCAACACCTTTCGATGCGTCGTTTCATTCGTTTCGTCACTGATTTGAAGCAGGTACATTCCGCGGGCCAGTTTTCCTACATCAAGGGATAGGGCATCGCTTTCGGAAAGTTGAGTCAGGACAGGAACGCCCAACATGTGGTAGAGGGATACCCGGAACGGGAAATTCGGATGTTCGATTTGCAAATAAGCATGTGCCGGATTGGGGAAAACCGCACCCAGGCATTCCTGCTGCAACAACGCATCCGATACGATAACGGGATTGGGGATTCCCTCCGGACCAAAGGCTTCGACCCTGCTGCCATCGTTTGCCTGCAGTTTTCCCGGGAAATAGGCCACTGAGATATAATCGCCTTCCGGAACATTTCTGCCCAGGGAAAGCAACAAGGCACCTTCATCTTCCGGATCGGCCTGAACGCTGGTGAGTCCAATCTCCCGTTTCGAGAAAAATTTAAAATTGTTTCTCCGGATTGATGCGCTTTCCAATGGTTTATCGAACAATAAGCGAACGGTATTTTTGCTGCATAATTCGGCCTTAAGCAGCTGGGGGCCTTTCTGTTTTGCATCCGTTTCGTTGAGGATAAAAACCGAATCTTCGTTTGCTTTCCGGCAGGGAAGGGTAAAAACTTTTGTAATCCCGTCGAAAACAACTTCGAGGGTATAATCGCCATAATAGGCATTAAAGAACACGGGATTCTCGGCGTTAATGACCGAATCGAAATGAGTGGCCCACTTGGTTTGGGTATAATAGAGCAGGGTATCGGCAGCGAGTTTTGGTTTGTGGTTGGCATCGAAAAAGCCCGAATTATCCCGCCAGGCGCCATCGTCGCTCAAAGCCCAACAAATCATCCCGGTAATGGAAGGATGGGAAAAAGCGATGGTGGCCACTTTAATAAAGTCGTCGACCTGTTGTTTCTGGGTAAGGTCCTTACCCCAGTCGTATTCGGTTAAACGCATGGGTAAGCCCGCTTCGGCAATAATGTTCAAATTTTTAACCACCTCGTCGACGTTAGGCCGCATACCATCCCAAAAGTGGGCCTGGATACCCACGCCGGTTACCGGTCCGCCCATTTCTTTTATTTTCACTATCAGGTCGCGATACTCCCGTGCCTGCCCCCAGTTGTATTCCACATTGTAATCGTTGATAAACAACTCTGCATCGGGATCGGCTTCTCGTGCCCATTTGAAACAATTCCAAATGATGGAGTCCCCAACGGTTTTTCGAAGCCAGTCGGCATGGCCGGTCAGGGGTTCGTTAATCACATCGTACTCTTTAACAATGCCCTTGTATCGGGTAACTTCCCGTTGCACGCGCATTTTGCAGGTGTCGGTAATGGCCTGGGGTGTTGGTAGCGCCCGGATCCAGTCGGGCATAGAATGCGCATCGTTGCCGCCCCAAAGCAGGGTATGGGCCCTGAGTTCCCATCCCACTTTTTGGGTCCATCGTACAGCATTGTCAAAATTTGTATAATTGGGCGCTGTATGTTGGGGCTGAATACCGCTCCATTTGAACGAATTACCGGACACCCCGTAATTAAAATATTTATACATAGCCGCTTGCATCCATTGCTCTTTTGATGCTACCGTATTGGCATCGGGATCAAAATAACCGGCTTCTGTTTCGTAGCGGTTTCCGTCAGCAGTGGTCAAAGCCTGGCCGCCACAATTGATGCGATACAGGGTTGCCCCTCCCGTTTCCTCTATCACGATGCCTTTAATCATTGCGTTATCCCGCACGGCCGACAGCTCAATATTCAACTCATTGTCGATTGTATAAAAAACCAGGCTGGTATCTCGGGCTATATTTTTTCCTCCAGCTTCGGTAAATACGTCGAAATTATCGAGGAACAAATTGCCTTCAACAAACACATCAAAAAGCCGGGAGTTGCCCGAATTGAAATATATCTCGGCAAATTGTAAAGTAAGCCGATACTCCTTGCCGGTTTCGACAGGAAACAGGTACGCCAGGTAGTTGTTCCAGCGCTCGGTACGGTAAATTTCAGCATCGGCTTCGGCCTGAATGACTGCGGTGGTGCTGTAGCTATTTCCCATACTGGCTGATCCCTCATAAAAATCGAAGGCAATACCAAAGGGAAATTCATGTTTTTTCATGCGTACCGACACCTGGCCCGTATAGGGTTGTCCCAGTTGATCGAAAATCTGAAATCCGAAATTCCCTTTACGTAAAGTATCGATTCGTTCCTGGGCATTCCGGTACCAGGTTGCATACGATTGAGCATTGCCGGGTAAAGGCAGAAACGAAAGTCCGATGCACACCAACAGAAATGCTGCAAGACAAAAAACAGACGCTCTTCTCCTCATGAAAATAATCATACTTATATGTTACCGGAATAACAGGGGTGCAAACTGATAAAGGCCACGCCTCCAGCTCTGCCATTCGTGGGCCGTTTGAGGAGAAACGTAAAAACGGGTATTCATGCCGGCATTTTTCAACGCTTCGGTATTTTCTTTTGGATCGCCCCAGGGGCCCGGCCTTGGATTTTCGAGTTCACGGCTGCCGTAACTGACAAACAAAAGCTTAGTCTTTTCCTTAAATCCCGGCGACTTTTCAATATCCTCGGGGCTGATGCTACCTCCGCTGAACATACCAACCCAGGAAAACAGTTCGGGATGGGCCAGCGTAATTACCCGGGTTTGCATACCACCCATCGATAATCCGGCCATAGCCCGGTGTCCCGGATCGGCAAGCGTGCGGTAGTTTGTGTCGATCGTGGGAATGATATCGTTCAGGAGTGTGTTTGTGAACCCATCGGCCCAGCCTTGCGGCGGCCAGGTGCCTCCTTCTCTCCGGCGCGGTCCGCTCATGCTCCAGGTTCCATTGTCCATAACGATGATAAAGGGTCGGGCTTTGCCTTCGGCAATCAGGTTGTCGAGAATGAGATTGGCGCGTCCCTGGCTTGACCAGCCCGTTTCGTCCTCTCCGCCACCGTGTTGCAAATAGAGTACCGGATAACGCTTTTCAAGGTCCTTGTCGTAGCCCGGGGGCGTATAAACGAAACAACGACGCATGCTTTTAGTCGACTCCGAAAAATAGATATGTTCCCGTACCTGTCCGTGCGGTACATTTTTCAGGGCATAGAAATCCTGATCTTTTGCCGGTATTTCAATCCCGCTGCCCCACCGGCTGGCTCCATAAAAATAAAGGCTGTTGGGATCGGGAACAGCAGCTCCGTCAATCCAGAGCTGATAATAGTGAAATCCTTCGTCTTGCGGGGCCGATTCGCCCGTCCACACTCCTTTTTCATCTTTTACCAGGTCGTATTTCACGCCGCCAATATCGAGTAGAACCTTATGCGCTTCGGGCGCTTCGATGCGTGCCCGCACCCGGCCTTCCGAATTTACCTGGGGGTATTCTCGCCCGGGTTGATTGAGTGTTGAAGGCTTAAAGTCTTCGACCCGGGTTTGTTCCTGAGCGGAACACAAGGACCCGGAAACGGCAAGCAGGACGCCCAATAAAATGCTTAATTTTTTCATTTTGAAGTAGTATTCGTTTGTTGATTTTGTTTCGTTGAACGTTGGATCATTCGCGTATCCTAATCCGGAAACTTTTCAAATCCTGGTTGTCGGAACTGTTTCCATAGAACACCTCGTATTCGCCCGGAACCACCGCCATTTTGCGCAGGCTCCAATCGTAGAATTCGAATGATGTTGGCGGAAGATCGAGTGTAAGCTGCCGGGTTTCTCCCCTGCCCAAAGTAACGCGCTCAAATCCTCTCAGCGTTTTCAGCGGACCTTCCACATCGTTTACCTTTCGGGTATAAACCTGTACAATTTCGGTTCCGTTGCGTTTCCCCGTATTTTTAACCGGAATGGTCATCTGTATGGTTTCATCGCGGGCAATACGGGTTTGGCTGATGCTCGCCTCTCCAATTTCAAATTGGGTATAACTTAGTCCAAAACCAAAAGGAAAAAGACAATCGGACGTGTATCGATAGGTACGGTCCGTCATGGAATAATCCTCGAAATCGCCCAGTTTATCGGAGTTTTTATAAAAAGTAAGGGGCAATTTGCCCGATGGGTTGTAATCGCCAAACAATACATCGGCAACGGCAAGTCCGCCCTTTTCTCCCGGATACCATGCCTGAAGAATGGCCTCGCAGCTTTCGGTTTCGGGTGTTAACGCCAGGGCTGAGCCCGAACAATTAACAAAGATTACTTTTTTACCAGCTGCTTTCAGGGCTTTCAGGCAATTGCGCTGCACGGCCGGCAATTCTATATGTGTACGGTCTCCGCCTTTGAATCCGGGGTAATTCACAGGCATCTCTTCACCTTCGAGTTTACCCGAAAGGCCCCCTGCAAACACCACGGTTTCGATGCCTTTCAGCTTATTAATAAGTACGGAATAATCCACATCGACTTCTTTTCCAAAATCGAGTTCAATATTGGCTTGCCAATTGTTAAGCTGGGCATACCGGATTTCGATGGTGTACTTCTTTCCGGCTTCCACCCCAATGGGTATCCGGGAAGGAAGCGTACGCCAATTACTGTATTGTTGTAAGGTTTCGTTGTTGACCTTCAGCTCAAAGAAGCCGGTAGCCCCGCCTTTAAACACCAGCTCTTCGGACACTTTTGGAATGAATTCGGCCTGAAAAAGGGCCGAAAAGCCTTCGAGTTTCACACCCGAAGCAAACTCGTGCTGTCCGGCTGTGGTTTTTTTTATGGCGTTGGAAATTTGCTGGGTGCTTACGGCTTCTCCGTCTCTTTGGGGATTGTTCCAGTAGGTCGCTTTAAAGCCTTGTTTCCCCTCGAACGAAAGTTGCTCAAAATAACTTTCCGTGATTTTATCCTCAACCAGATCACAACCCTTGTCGTAGACAATTTTCTTTTCCGGAAGTTTGCTTTGTATCCCTTCGAGAATCGAAATAGTTTGTATCGGCGTTCCATTGTAGTTACCCCAAAGCATTACCTCGTCGTTGGCATTGGGCCCAACAACAGCCATCTTTTTTGCCGTCTTCGACAAGGGCAGAATGTTGTTTTTGTTCTGCAATAAAGTCATGCTTTGTTGGGCCATCCGATAAGCAAGATCCTGATGTTGTTCGCAATTGATGATTCCGGCAGGGATTTGTGCCCAGGGTACGAGGGCATCTTCGTCGAAGTCGCCCAGTTCGAAACGGCCTTTCAGAATCCGCATCAGGCTTTTGTCGATGTCTTCTTCGTTGATCAGTCCCCGTTTCACGCCTTCAGGCAGGGTTTTATAGGGGTAGTTTTCCCACACACATTCCACGTCGGTGCCGGCCAAAACGCCTTTCGAAGCCGCATGGATCGGTGTTGAGGAAACTTTGTGGGAGTTGAAAAAATCGGTAATGGCGCCGCAATCGGATACCACGATGTAGCGGAAGCCCCACTCATCGCGGAGGATGCGCTGCAACAAGCGGGTGCTGCCACAACAGGGTTCATCGTCGATGCGTTGATAGGCGCACATAACCTGGCGGACACCTGCTTCCTGTACCAGGGCTTTAAACGCCGGCAGGTACGTTTCGTGGAACAGACGCGGGTTCACCTCGTTCAGGTTCAGCTCGTGACGGCTCCATTCCGGACCCGAGTGCACAGCATAGTGCTTGGCACAGGCCAGTAATTTTCGGTATTTTGCATCGTCAGGTCCCTGAAGACCCTTTACCACCTGTACCCCCATGCGGGATGTAAGGTATGGATCCTCGCCATACGTTTCCTGCCCCCGCCCCCAACGCGGATCCCGAAAAATATTCACGTTGGGCGTCCAAACCGAAAGACTCAGGAAACGTTTGTTTTCATTGCCTCTTCTCAGCCACTGGTGGTATTTGGCACGTGCTTCGTCCGAAACGGCATCGAAAATTTCGTACAGTAGTTCGTCGTTGAACGAAGCGGCCATACCAATAGGTTCGGGGAAAACCGTTACGCTGTCGTTGTTGGCATAGCCGTGCAGCGCTTCGCTCCACCAGTTGAATTTTTTAATGCCCAGGCGCGGAATGGCGTCGCTCTGGTCGCACATCAGGCTTGCCTTTTCTTCAAGTGTTAAGCGCGAGATCAGGTCTTCGGCGCGTTCTTCAAAACTCAGTCCGGGATTTTGAAAAGGATAGAGCTGGGCGAACAAGCTTCCGGTAAACAAACAATTACCGGCAACAAAGCAGACAAGGAAAAAAAGATAGATTGACCTCATATTGTATTTTTTAATTGAATTCTGTGTATGATCATTCACGACCATTGGCACACCGGATTGAGCGTATGAAGGGATCATTTTTTCATGAACTTTTCAAAATAGATCTGGTTTCCTTCCTTAATAATCAAAGTGTATATACCCGATTTAATGTCGGCAATATATAAGGAGGAATCATTCAATTCATCTTTTTTTACAATCTGTCCTGCAATATTGTAAACTTCAACTTGTGCATTTCGGAATTCCCGTGCAAAATGCAATTGATCGTTGGCCGGAATTGGAAAAGTAAGCAGAGATTTTCCGTTTCCCCTTGTGAAATCAGCACTTTGGCTCACCACAAAAGGAAGATCATCATCAACAAAAACATAATCCATTGTACCTACGGCAGAAAGGTCGAATCCGTTACCGGTTGCATCCGTCAAAACCGTTGCTGTTTCTTCTTCATTGCATCGGTAATACATCAGCAATCCATCTGAAAGAGGATCAATCTCTTTATCCATGTTTTCCAATAGTTCATCTTCTGTCCTGGGCACCGTCCAAATCCGTATTTCATCCATCAGACCCAAGAATGTTCTAAAGGATTCAGCCGCTAAACCAGCACCAACCCGGATGCTATACCCCAATGGGAGCTCATCCCCCAAACCGGTATACGATGAATTTTCGCCTGTCAGATAACCGTTGATATAAAAACGGGTTACCAAATCATCGCCGGAAATGACTACCGCAATATGGGCCCACTCACCCAGGGGAACGATGTTATCCACCCCTTCATATGTCCAATTGTTGTACCACTCATAACTAGTGGTTACGGATCCATTCAATGTTTTAAATATAAGCGCCTTAGAATCCACATCAGCACTGTTTCGGAAATCGACCAGAGCCGTGTAATTATCCACAGTGGTTGCTTCGTCAATTTTCACCCAGCCTTCGATTGTAAGGTTGCTAATTAAATTTTCCTCCATACCGGAAAGCAAAAAGGATGTGCCGTCGCTGTTAATTTGCAGAGCACGGTTGTTTTGAGCATGCAGCATACCTATCGTGGCAAAAAAAGCTGTGGTAAGAAAAATAATTTTTTTCATAATGTACGTAGTTAGTTTATTCGTTTGTAAATACAGAGTCTGTTTGTTTTGTATCAAATAATCCTGAAAAAATGTATCTCGGTCATAAATCTTCTTGTTTCATGAGACATAGCACAACTGTTTCGCGAAAAATTCTTTATTGCTTGTTTGGTTCCAATTTCAAAACAAATCCTCCCCTTCGCAGCATTTTGATATCCAGTTGTGAATTTTTGTCCACAACCCCATAGTATGTATCAAAATCCTTATCGTGTATTCCGTCGGCAATCACCGTAACTTTGTATTTTTCTCCATCGGGCAAAAAGCTGAAGGTTAGTTTCTTTTTCTTTTCCCGAAGTTCGGCATTGATTCCACCCACGTACCAGTTGAACGCTTTCCTGCGGGCAAGGATCACTTCTTTCCCGGGATAACCACCAATGAATTTTGTATCATCCCATGCAGCGGGAATTTCCTTCAGGAAAGAACGGGCTGCATCGGGCAGGTTTTCGTACCCTTCGGGACGGTCGGCCAGGTGTTGGAGGGCCGATTCGAACACCACGCTCAGGGCGAGTTCGTGCCCGTACGAAGTTATATGCGGATGTTGGGAGTTGGTAAAAGTTACCGGTGTATAATCCATGGAACCCACCACATTGCGGGTAAAAGGCAGGATTGTGTTGTGTTCGGGGGCTGTGGTCGTCAGTTCCGGATTGTTGTTGTACCATTCGGCGCCGCGTACGCCCTCATACGTCATCAGGTGTGGATAGGTGCGCGCCCAGCCACGGGGAACCAGACAGCCATGGAAATAGACCATCATTTGGGCTTGGGCGGCATCGTCTAAAATATCCAGATAGTAATCGATCATATATTGCTTCTCGCTCAGAAAGAAGTCAATTTTGACCCCGGCAATGCCCAGGCTTTTCAGCCAGGCAAATTCTTTCCTGCGGTTTTCCTGCGTTTTCATCCGGTCGACCGGTGTTGCCGTAATCCATTTAAACATGCCCGAGTTGTACCAAATCAGCGGTTTTACGCCCTTCGAAACAGCATAATTTGCCGCATCTTCCACATTTCCGCCATTGCCCATAACGTCCCATTCCCAGTCGAACAGGGTATAGGGCCATCCCATGGAGGCCGCCAGATCGGTAAAACGGCATACGGTTTGAAAATCGCGGGTACCATGGTTGTCGGACCAATAATTCCACGAAACCAGCCCTGGTCGGATCCAATCGGTATCGGACAAAGCCGAAGGAGCAGAAACATCATCCACCAGGGTGGATTCGACAATGTCGGCCAAATTGCCCATGATGAGTATACGCCAGGGCGACTTCCAGGGGAGTTCAATAGTTGGCAATGCCTCGCCTTCGCCTTCGTGCGGATAGGGCAGAGTGACTTTGTAAGCTGTGCTTTCGGCATGATTGCTGAGTTTTGTGGCACAATAGTTCCTGTCGACGCCGGCTTCGTGTACCAGATACCAGCGATCGCTTCCGTGTGCTTTGAACAATGCCGGGTAACACCAGTCGCCCTTTTCCGTTGCAACTTCCGTTTTTTTATACAAACCTTCGTTCGAAAGATCAAACTTTTGCAGCCAACGAAGCGTGCTATCGGGAATACGGTATGCCGTATGTTCATCGGTAATCGAAAAAGAGCCTTTGTCTTCCGGAAACTCATAGCGAAATGCCACACCATCGTTGTAGGCCCGGACAACAAGATTCATTTTTGCTTTCGACGGGTTTTCGAAAAGCATAACTACTTCGTTGGCCAAGTTGCTGCGCTGGCTCCTTTTCCCGTGGATGGCCGTGTATTGTTCGTTGATCCGGACGGGTTTTCCGGCTTTCAAAAATTTCAATTCAGACGAAAAATCCTGATCGCTTCGCGTAAGCCCCAGCCCTATTTCAGGGATGATCAATTGGGCTTGCCCATCCTGCAAAAACCGGATCTGCAAAAACCAATTTGATGTATCCTCGTTTTGTTGTTTGCCCAGCTCGACCAGAATATTCCCCCGGGGCGACGAAACAGAAGCGATCTGTCCATAAACAGTCGTTGCAACAAATATTTGCAGCAGGATGATAATTACTGTTCTTCGATTCGCTGGATGATACAATGATGAATGCATGTTTTTGAATTCAACTGTTCCGTTACTTCATATTTTTCAGGGTTAAAAGTACTTTATGCTTATCGGGGCAATTTTCAATTTGGGATATAAATTTTCTAAAATTAGATATATTCATCCCCACCAGACCCTTTTTTGCATGCCAATTCACAGGGAACAGGCTTTAGTCTTATTGGAAGATCATTGTTGACCTGGGGTTCTGAAAAGAATGAACAGATTGCTTAAAAAGTTCCCGCCCTGGTGTCATCCCGAGTCCCCATCTATAATTTTTAGGCATAATGCTTATAATACAGTTGAAAAATGGTGTCATTCCGATCCGCCGGTTGGCGGAGAGGAATCCCTGCAATGTGAGTAGATTTCTCCTCTCCCGATATCGGGATCGTCGAAATGACACGTAGAACGAAATCTATCATTGGTACGTCGTAGGTGGAGGGATCTCTTGTATCAAAGGATTCCTCCTTGTTCTTCGTTGGAATGATACCTTTATGCATCAGTAATAAATAGGATTCAAAACGATCATGGGCATTCCCATAAAAGTGATTTCCTCCTGTTCACTGGGTGATCAGATCGATTTCGGCATAACCAATATTGTTGTTGTTCTCTGCATTTTTCAGGGCCCGAAACCGTACATAGCGTGCATTTTCGGCATCGAATGTTTTTGTTTGCCACAGGGGATTGTTCCTAATATTGGCGAACTCGCCTTCGCTTACCAGCTTCCATTCTTTCTTGTTGAGAGAAACAAAAAACTGGTATTCGGTAATGATGCCCGGTCCCCACAAACCCATATCGGGATGGTAACGAAATCCCGAAATGGTCCATTCGGCTCCTAAATCGATGACCAAATCGACGGGCAGGGATTTCGTGTTCTGGTGCCAGGCAGAATAGATGTTTCCGTCAAGGATTGCATGGGCTTTTTCGTCATCAATCCCTGTTATTTTCCAATCCGTTCGGGGTCGATCGAACGTTTCGTGGCTCAGAGCGCTGCTTTTACCTGAAACAGCTTCAAAAGCAATTGCCTTCACGTCGAGCTTGCCGTCGCTTGCAACAGGCCCTGTATATTTTTTCGAGTGGATTGTTAGCTCACTACCATCGAACGTGTAATAGACATCCGACTCGGAGTCGGCAGGGGTAATGATCACCTCGCCGGCCTGGTTCCGGATGATGGTGGGAGGGGTAAGGATTTGCGGCGCGTTGTACACCCCGATGTTGGAAATTAAGGGGCATGCCTTTGAAGCGATAATGCTGAAACGGAGCTTGCCGGCCTCAAGTGTTGGAAAGCGAAGGATGCGTTTATAGCCGATGGTTGTTGCCCGGGCTAGTTCTTTCCATTCATTGTCCACCTGTGCCTCAAGCGTAAACGATTTTACGCGTTGACCCAGGGGGATGTATTCCTGCACCATAAAGCGGTTTATGGTAGTTGGCTTGCCAAAATCGATGGTCAGCGTTGCCACCGAAACACTGTCGTCGGTTGCCCAATAGCTTTCCCAATGTTGATCGATGGCTTTGGCTGCATTGAATTTTTTGGCGTTATCGCGCACATTCGAGGCTGTGGCTTTGGCGTTAAGGGCCAGGTTAACAGCAAAGGCTTCTTTCACGGCTTGTGCCAGATCGAGGGCTGCCTTTTCATCAGCAGGGTGAATACGGCCATTGGGCATGATGGGAAAATTGAGCAGGAAGGTACCGTTCCGCCCAATGGAATGGTAGTAGGTATCCATCAGGTGGGGCAGTGTTTTCACCTTACCGTCTTCGCCGGGGTGGTAAAACCATTCGGGTCGGATGGACGTGTTCACCTCGGCCGGCACCCAGGCGTTTCCATTTTCGAGGCCCCAGTGCAACATACCCCATTCCACCTCTCCGGTACTGTCGAGCAGGCTCCAGTTTGTTTCGCCCACAAAGCCGGCTTCGGTGCCTACCCAGCGCAAATCGGCACGGTCGCCCCCGTCGTTCCAGATCACAATGTTGGGCTGCAATTCGCGTATCATCCGGTATGTTGGCTGCCAGTCGTAATACGTGGTGCGGTCGATCTTTCGTTCTTCGTTGGCCCCTCCGTAATAGCCGGTACCGCCGTTGGCCCCATCGAACCATATTTCGAACACTTCACCATAATTGCTCAATACTTCCCTGATTTGATTTCTGAAAACGGTGATGTATTCAGGATTTCCGTATTCCGGATGATTCCTGTCCCATGGCGACACATAAATCCCCAGCTTGAGCCCGTATTCGTTGCACGCATCGGCCAAATCACGAAGCACATCGCCTTTTCCGTCTTTCCATGGGGCATTTTTCACCGAATATTCGGTGGTTTCTGTAGGCCACAGGCAAAATCCGCAGTGATGCTTGGCGGTGATGATGATGCCCTCCATGCCGGCATCTTTGCAGATCCGGGCCCATTGCCGCGTATCCAGACTGTCGGGATTGAACAGGTTCACCTCTTCGTTTCCAAAACCCCACGACTGATCGGTATAGGTATTCAGCGAGAAATGAATGAAGGCATAATATTCCATTTTCTGCCAGCGCAAATGGTTTTCTGAAGGAACAGGCCCACAAGCATCGGGAGGTTCCGGATGGGAACAACCCGAAAAGAATAGGGAAAAAAGAAGTATGAGCTGTGTTATCCAATGATTTTTCATGCGCTTTGATTCATTTACGGAATTAAAAATGGGAATTTTTCACGATCTTGTACATCACTGCACCCTCTATTCCACTGACTTTAACAAAGTAAATACCGTTTTGTAACGAGGCTCCCATTGGGATGGTCTGCTCTAGGACCGATGGTTCAATGGTTTCAATCCGGTTTCCCGTCACGTTATAAATGTCAATTTGTCGGATATTCTCCAGGTCATTGCCCGAGAAAATGATTTCATCATGGAAAGGATTGGGAAAAAGCCAAAAATCAACCCCGCGTTGCTTAAAGTAACCGAACGATGAACTGTTGCTTTCCACCTGCATGATTGCGTTGAGCATACCCCGGTCGCGAATGGCTCCCGTGCTTCGATTGAACAATCCGCCCGGCGTATCCCAGTAATAGGTGATGATGCCCTTTTCGCTGGCTGATTTGACCACATAGCGGAGAAAATATTCCACCGAAGCATTGTGGAGTTCCTGATCGGACGGTGGGTTCAATTTTCGTTTGTACGCGCCATATTCACCCAGGATAACCGGAATGCCCTTGTCGATAAACTGGGTTTTCATCATGCCGAAATATTTTTCCACATCCGCTTCTTCGCCCCAGTTGGCATTGCGGGTAACATCGGTTTTTGAATGGTAGTCCTTCCCCCAATAGTAAAACATTTTTCCCCAGCTTGCATCCTCCGTCATCAGACAAAATTGATACGGCGTGTAATAATGAATCTCAAGCATCAGGCGGTCTTCAATTTCGTCGTTGGGTAAGGACTTCATCAATTTGTTGGTGGTTTCGATATCGGTTGAAGGCCCCTGGACGATGAGGGTGCGCGACGTATTGTTGCCTCCGCTGGCCCGTACGGCATCGATAAAGGTTTGATGATAGGTCATCAGTACATCCATTGCTTCGGCATCGTGCACATTGGGTTCGTTGGCGCCGGCAAAAAGCAAGCGTTCGTCGTAGTGTTTGAAAAAATCCGCAATCTGTGTCCAGTAGGCATATTGCCGTTCGTTCACGATTGACTGATTGGCTTTATTGACCCTGTTTTCGAGCCAACCCTTGTCCCAGTGCGCATTGATGATCACATACAGATTGGCGTTCAAACAGTAATCGACCACCTGTCCAACCCGCGTCAGCCAGGCTTCATCGATGATGCTGTTCACCGTGTCGGAATGGCAAAACCAGGCAACCGGAAGACGAATGGTGTTGAAACCGGCAGCTTTTATCGAGTCAATGAGTTTTTGGGATGTATGGCCCGCCCCCCAGGCATCTTCGCCGCAAATGGCCTCCAGGGTATTTCCCAGGTTAATGCCGATATCCATTTCACTGGCAATCTGCTGTGCGGTTGGAAGTTGCGCCCTGGTTGATACGATGCCTGAAAACACCAGCATAGCGAACAGCAACGCTGTTGAAACAAAAGTCTGTTTACTGATTTTTCTTTTCTTCATTATACCGTTGTTCTTTCCTGTTTGTATTCATTGAGATTACATTTCCTGAATCGACTGAAGGGTGATGCTGGCATCGGGCAGCCCTTCGGCACGAACCTTCAGCTTAATTTCACCTGTTATGTGGGTGCTTTTAAGAACGACCAATGCCCTTCCTTTCCAGGTTTTTCGCGAAGTGCCGACATACGGATCGGTATCTTTCAAGTCGGCATTTCCCAATCCGGTAAGGGTGGCAGGGCCCTCAACCTCAAAGGATAGCCGCTTGCTTGCATTGGGCTGGAAAATTCCATCCCTGTCGGTCAGTTCAATGTTAATGAATAGAAGGTCTTGCCCGTTTGCTATCATGCCATTTTTATCGGGAGTGAGATTGATCTGTGCTGCTTCGCCTGCGGTTTGCAGGGTGCATGCCTCCACTTCCTTTCCGTTATCTACCCCAACTGCTTTCACCGTTCCGGGTGTATAGGGCAGGGCGAAGGTGGCTTTGAACTGTTGTTCCGGGGTTGTTGCCTGTTCACCTACCAGTTGGTTGTTAAGGTACAGCCGCACTTTGGGATATTTTGCATACACTTCAACCTGTATTTCTTTCCCCTCGTATCCCGGCCAGGTCCAGCTTTCCCAGGTGGGCCACACTGCCCAGGCCGTTAATTCGATGTTCCCATCATCGGGATTGGGTTCTCTTACGGCCATATACAATTTTTCACGATCGTTATACAACATGCTCCGGTAATGCGATATGGGCTTCCGCCAACCGGTAAGGTCAATATCGCCACAATAGGCGCCGTGCCAGGGATAACGGTCGCTTTGCCAATGTTCACCGGCAGGCTCTCCGGGATAATACCAGGCGCCAATACCCGATTCTCCCAGGTAATCGATGGCCGTCCAGACAAAATCACCAATAATGTACTTGTTTTCAACCACCCTTTCCCAAATCGAAAATGCGTTGCGCGGATAGGATTCCGTGTTCAGAATGATTCTCGAAGGAACTCTTTCGTGATCGGATGATGCACGAAACAACTGATAATTATAGCCACAAACATCGTGTGCAGCCATAAGCGGATCAAAAATTTCCCAATCATTGTCCCAGGTAGTCATGGCCGATGTAACCGGTCGGGTGTCATCGATCTCTTTGATTGCCTGCGACATTCTTCTCGTGATTTCTATTGCCGAAGATTCTTTTCTTTCGATCACTTCATTTCCAATGCTCCACATAATTATTGAAGGATGGTTGCGATCCCTCAAAATCATGGATTCCAGGTCCGTTTTCCACCAATCATCAAAATATAAGGAGTAATCGTATGGATTTTTGGGGGCTTTCCAACCATCAAAAGCTTCGTCAACAACCAGCAAACCCAACCGGTCGCAGGCATCTAAAAATGCTTCTGACGGTGGGTTGTGTGATGTTCGTACAGCATTAAAACCAGCTGTTTTGAGCAGTTCCACCTTACGTTCTTCAGCCCGGTCGAAAGCAGCTGCTCCCAGGCAACCGTTGTCGTGATGAACACAACCACCATTAATTATCAGCGCTTGGCCGTTAAGCAGAAAACCATTTTCCGAGGAAAAGGCGATGGTACGAATGCCAAAAGTAGTTGTGCTTTGATCAATACTGTGATTTTCTTTGATCAGCTGAACTTCGGCCCGATACAAATGGGGGGTTTCGGGCGACCACAACAATGGTTGATGAAGGACAATGGTTTGCACAATATCCCTTTCGCTGTTGGGAGGGAGATCAATTTCAACCTGAACATTTCCCGTGGCTTTCGAATCAGGGCTTATAATGCGGGTTTGAACCAGCAAGCGTTGCATGTCTGTTGTTTCGTTAAGCACCCGGGCGCTGACGTGAACCGTCGCTTCTTTGTCGGAAAGCCCGGGCGTTGTGATGGCTACCCCCCAGGGCGCCAGGTGTACCCGATCTGTCACATAAAGCCAAACATGCCGATAAATCCCCGATCCACTGTACCACCGGCTGTTTAATTGTTGTGCGTTATCGACCCTAACGGCAAGTACATTATCCTTTTCAAAATCGAGATACGGTGTCAAATCATAACGAAACGAAGAGTATCCGTAGGGATAAACACCCAGAGAATGACCATTAATAAAGACTTCCGAATTCATGTAAACGCCTTCAAAATAAACCGAAACAGATTTCCCCTTCACTTCGTCAGGAACGGTAAACGTTTTTCGGTACCAGCCAATCCCTGCGGGGAAATATCCACCCGAAGTGCCTGTTGGATTTTTCGGGTCTATTTCCCCTTCAATACTCCAATCATGGGGTAAATCGAGGGTGCGCCAGCCTGCATCATCGAAATCGGCCGATTGGGCATCAGGCTTATCGCCCAAAAAGAATTTCCAGCCGTAATTGAACAATTGCTTTCGATCGGAGTTCAAGCGATTCCGGGCACATAATCTGTTCGTACCCGACAAAAGCACAAGTGCAATTATCGATGCAAGCACAAACTTTCGATGGATTGTTGAAGAATGAAACAGGTTCTTATTCATAACATTTTCATTAGTGTCCGGTTAAAAAAAATCCTTTCCACCCAATTTTTTGGGCATAATGCGGCGATGACAGAGCGACCCGGACTGATTATGACGCGCCGTTGGCGCTCTCGTAACTCCTTCGTGATCGCTCTACCTATGGCTGTACCATAGGCTAATGATAGCGCGCCGTTGGCGTTCTCGTTGTGTAGTAGGGGTGATAAGGGTGGTAGAACAAAATCGCCGTAGGCGCGATGTTTTGGTAGCCCCCCTAGCGAAACCATCTAAAGTACGCATTAATACTGTTCCCGGTAAAAGTGGTTTACGTATTTCACAGACCCTGGTACGAGTAAAAGCCTTTACCAGCCGTTGTATTGTTTCAAAGAGCTGTTCTTTGATGTTTCAATCGCCGGAAGCGGGAAAAAGTCGTTTTTCGTATCGTAGCGTACGCTTATCCCATCGTAGCTGCTGTTGTTTTCCCACCATTCCATCCGTGAGCCGCCAATTTCCTTTTCAGCCTCTTTCCATCGGACCAAATCGAAGAACCGTTCTCCTTCCAAAGCAAATTCGCGGGCGCGTTCGTCCATAATTTCCTGTTTGGTAACAGCCCCCGACAAATCTGCGGGATGGATTCCATCGCCGCAATTGCGGGCACGCTTCCGGATAAGGTTCACATAGTCCAGGGCTTTGCCCGGATTATTGTCCATCAGGGCTGCTTCGGCAGCCAGCAATACAACATCGGCATAGCGAAGATAATACATGTTTTGGGTATTCCCCTGAAAGCCGCCATCAACAATCATCGAATTGTGGGGGCCAATTTCGTATTTCATGTTCTCGAGCCCTGTTGCCTGGTAAATGGTACGGGCAATGGTAAACCAGCCGGATACTTTTTTCCCGCTAAGGGTTAATTGACCATACAAACTATCACCGGGATATCCGCTGATGGAGTCGGGACTTTGGCCAATGGCTACTTTCCGGCGCACATCGTTCGGATCGAACATATTGAACAGCTTGTGTGTGGGTACCCAAAAGCCCCAGGCATGATCGTTTTGGGTCGGGAACGAGCCATCTGTTCGCAAAAGGGCACGTGCCCCGATAAACTGGTTCAAGGCACAGCCGTAACTGTAATTGCCATAACCGGTGCTATGGATGTGCTGGATGGCAAATACACTTTCCTTATTGTTGTTGCCTTCGACCGAGAACAAATAGCGAAAGCCGTTTGTCGTCGGGCTCCAGAATGTTTCGTACGTTTCGCCATTTGAACCCACCAATTCATATTCGCCCGACTGGATGATTTCCTGGCAAAGGTTGTACGCTTCTTTCCACCGGTTTTGAACGGCGCCTAAGCGTTCATCATCGGTACCATAATAAGTATGGTACGAAGATTCGTACACATAGATTTTCGCCAGCAAAGCCTGTGCTGCCCCTTTTGATACACGCCCCTTTTCGCTGGCGGGTATCTGGCTTTCGAGGGGCAAATTCGGGATTGCTGCTATCAGGTCATTTTCCATGTGGGCATACACTTCTTTAATGGTATTTCGGGGTAAGGTCGTGTATTCCGATGGAAGTAAAATATGATCGACAATGGGAACACCTCCATACACCCGGGCAAGGATAAAATAGAAGGCAGCCCGAAGAAAACGGGCTTCGCCCAGGCGAATGTCGATTTTTTTGTTGGTCTCGGCCCCCGCCATGAGTTTGGCTTCGGGGAGCATTTCGATTACCTGCGAAGCGCGGGCAATTCCGTTGAACATCGACCCATAAA
>DAIMEA010000009.1:0-25013 GCA_036725585.1 Prolixibacteraceae bacterium
TCGGCCCGGAGTTTGGCCACCACTTTTGCTTCGGTGGCAATGGATGCATGGTCGGTTCCGGGAACCCAGCAAACATTTTTTCCCAGCATACGTGCCCTGCGGGCCAGGATGTCCTGGATCGTGTTGTTGAGCATGTGCCCCATGTGCAGCACCCCGGTAACATTTGGTGGCGGGATCACAATGGTGTACGGCTCGCGTGCATCGGGTTCGGAATGGAAGAAACGCTGATCCATCCAATATGAATACCATTTGTTTTCAATTTCGGGAAAAGAAACGTTAGCGGGAATTTCCATGGTGTACCTGTAAGAAGTATTTGTAAAAAAACGTACAAAAATAAGAAAAAAACGAAAAACCGCTCCCCAGGAAGCGGTTCATCAATCTTAAATAGGAAACAGGACATAAATCCTATGTTTTCTCTACCTTCCCCTTTGTATGGATATCACCTTTCTCCAGATGCCGTGCTTGCTTGTTCCTTTCTTCCCGTCAAAGACGAGTGGAAAAATCAGCAAAAATCCGCGTTCGAAGATCCGCTTTATCCGCGTGCTAAAAGAATACGAAACACGACAAAAGATAATTTCCACCCCGCACTACCACTTAGGTGCAAGGATTGTGGCTAATGCGGATGATGATCTGTTTCGTTCTGCACGCAATAATGCCTCTTTGGGAGGGGTAATTGAAGTTGATCCGGTAGCTTTTTTCATGCTTCGCGTGATAGGGTGTTCCCGCCTTGCGGGACAGAGAATCACAGGCAACTTTCACCTTACCTCTTCCCGCCTGTTGTGGGGTAGGCAGTTATGCAAGCGAAACGAGGTTCATGGGCAAGATAATTGTCGCCCAATAAAAAAACTTGATTACACTTTAATAGTATCCATTTCAATATGATACTTGATATTTAAAAATATATTCCCTGATGAGATTCAAAAATTATCCATTTATACTATTTTTATAATCTTGTGGAAGAATAAGGGAATTAAGGGAAAAAAATCCTGTATAGCAGTTATTTATATATTTTCAATGATCAATTACTGAAAACAAAATGAAAAAATCAATGAACCCGCTTAAGTTTTTTATTATTACAATTTTATTTGCCACATTTAGCTGTAACGGAGACTTACCTGATAAAGAAGTTAGTCCAGGCACCATTGAATTCAAAGGAGAAAGCTATGGTGTTGCCGGATATTTATTGGCTGCCAACGATAGCATTGAAAATGCCGTAAAAATTTCTATATGGAGGAGCGATCCACCAGTAATAGAAAACGATTCGATTGTCTCAGAACCAGAATCTTTCGGCTTGGAAATAATTCTTGTACCAAGCAACAATTCTACTATCACTGGCAGCTACAGCATGGGCGACCAAAACGGCGATGGTATAACAAACAAATACGATGCTTTTGATGCCGGGTATTGCAATGGTGTAACCTTTTATTTCGGTTATACTTATTCTTTTGTGACAGGTGATATTGAGTTGGAAAGGACAACATTAAAATTTCCATATAACGACATGTATGGCAATTCGTTAGAATCAGGTTACGACATCCGGTTTTCATTGAAAGATGCAGAGGGACGTTTATTAACCGGTGAAGTCGAAATTGCCGATGCCCGGGATGAATATTGAACGAGGGTAGCAGGAATCGTGCAACAATTGATCAGGGGCGTCTGATTCTTTTTCTTCAATATGCTTCATTTCCTTTGGATCTATGATCATTACATAAAAACCCAAGGTGCGAAACGAATGTTACACTTCGGTTACATTTCGGTTACATTTTCCCAGGTCCAATTGAAACAATCGTGAATTGGATAACAGGAACCGTTGTTAAAAAGGATGGAAGGAACGCCGGATCATCGCTCGGCCCGTTCCAATGAAAAATAGAATTCGAGCCCGCCTTCGGGAAGGTTTTTCACCGAAATTTCTCCCTTGTGCAATTGTATGGCATTTTTCACGATCGATAAACCCAATCCGGTACCCCCTGTTTTTCTCGACCGTCCTTCGTCGATCCGGTAAAAACGTTCGAAGATCCGGGGCAAATGCTCCTCGGGTATACCTGTACCTGTATCGGAAAAAGAAAAATAGTGCCGGGCCTGGTCGGAATGAAAATTCCGTATGGAAATGGTGATGTTCTCTCCTGCATAGCGAATGCTGTTTTCAACCAGGTTCAGAAAAATGGACGAGAGCAGCGAATCGTTGCCCATAACACGCACATCGGCCCCGATTTCGTTGGTGCAGGAAATTCCTTTCTCCCTGAGCCGCGACCATTGGTTTTCGATAACATCATCGACCAGCTGTTTGATTTCTATGGGTTTGAACTCGAAAAGGCTGCCCCCTTCGTCAATATTGTTGAGCAGAGAAACATCGTCGAGCAACTCGCTCAGGCGTTCCGACTGGAGAAAAGCCCGCTCGATAAAATAATTTTTCTTATCGGCGGAGATGTCTTTGGCGCTCAAAATCGTTTCGAGATACCCCCGGAGCGAGGCCACTGGGGTTTTTAACTCGTGGGCTATGTTGGCCGTTAGTTGCTGTTTGATCATCCGTCGTTTTTCGATTTTGCTGATATCGGAAAGGACCATTTCAAATCCCTTATCGGTAAATACGATAACGCGAATTTCAAAAACCGCTTCCTTCTTGGTCAGTTTGAAGGAAAAACGGGGCAATTCGTTCGAAAATGCCTTGTCGAGCTGATGAAACCGGACAAATTTTATCGCCGGTTCCAGTTCCTTTATCTGAAAAATATCGGGCAGGGTAACCGACGATTTCTCCGACAGGATATTGATATGCTGTACAAATAAACTATTGGTAAGGATCACTTCATTTTTTGCCGTATAAAAGGCGATCCCTTCATTCAACACATTCAAATGTTGAAACAGTTTTTCCTTTTCCCGGGTCAGATCGGATTTTGCTTTGTTTAACCGGTTATAAATGGTAACAATCTGCTGTTTGATGGTTGATAATTCACTGTCCGTAAAGATCTGATTTTCCTCGATCAGTTCGCCCCGGCCAGCCTTCACCGATAAATCCTGAAGCTGAATCACAAACTTGCTGATCTGTTTTGTAACAAGGGAAATAATCAGCCACATAATCAGGAAAAGGACCAGAATAAAAATGAGAAAAAACTGTTCGGTTTTGAGAAATTCTTTAACCTGAACGTTATAGACCATAGACACACGGACAAAATACGCAGCGTAATAGCGCGAATAATAGTAATAATTCTCACCGGTAGTGGCCGAATGCCGTACGCTGCTTCCTTTGCCGGAATAAAGGGATTTCTGTACCTCGGGCCGGTCCAGGTGGTTTTCCATCGTTCGCACATCGCTGACTTCACTGTCGTAAAAAACAGTCCCATCGGCCATAATCACGGTAAGTCGCTCATAACTTTCGGGATAAATTGCAACCAACGAATCGAGTATACCCGGATTTTCGTTGTGAAGAACATGGTTTTGCCTGATAAAATTATGGGTAAGTGTTACCAGGTTTTCGAGGGTATTCTCGAGCTGGGCAACCCGGAACTCTTTTTCGCGCTTATACTGAAACAGGAGAATGGCGATGGTAAAGAGGGTAAATACTGCCAGATAGGAAAAAAATATCCGCTGCCGAAAACTTCTTTTACGTTGAATGGCCATAAGAAAACAAATTACATTTTTTCAAATAAATACCCGTATCCCGATTTTCCTTTGATGAAGGATCCGTATTCGCCGATCTTCTTCCGAAGGCGGGCGATGTTTACATCCACATTCCGGTCGGTTACCACAACATCGTCGTGCCATACCTGTTTCAGAATGTACTCCCGGCTCAAATATCTTCCGGGATTGGTAAGCAGAAGGGTCAGAATATCGAATTCCTTTTTGGTCAGTTCAACCTTCTGGTTGTCGATGGAAACCTTCTTCCGGATCATATCGATTTTGAGGGTATCGATCCGGATCAGGGATTCCGGGTTGGTGGGTCCCCTCTTCAGCAGGGCTTTGCAACGGACAACGACTTCCCGGATGGAAAAGGGTTTCCGAATGTAATCGTCGCCGCCAACATTGTACCCGGTGAGCAGATCGTTTTCGGTTGTTTTGGCGGTAAGAAAGATAATGGGCACTTCCAGTTTCAGCTCCTTCCGGATGTAATCGGCCAGTTTATAGCCCGACATGGCCCCCATCATTACATCCAGAATCACCAAATGATACAAATGAAGGGGCAGGCTTAGTGCTTCTTCAGCCGAATATGCTGTGTCAACTTCAAATCCTTCACTTTCCAGGTTGAATTGGATGATTTCGCAAAGATCCCGCTCATCATCCACGACCAAAATTTTTCCGGTTATCTCACTCATACGCGTAATTATGTTTGTTGTAAACCTCAGGGCTCATTGTGCCGGATATCCCTTCCCTCGAGAAAATAAATCGTTGCTTCCCCGATATTAACTGCATGGTCGGCAATGCGCTCAATGTTATCGACCATCTCCTTTATGGTGATAAAACTGATCAGGGAGTTTTTTCCTTCTTCGATCGTTTTTCGGGTACTGATCACTTTTTTCAGCATTTTCCGGTTCATTTCATCCACAACCACATCGTTTTGTATGGTCCATATTGCCAGTTCCCGGTCTTCTTTCACAAACGAAAGAATGGACTTTTTAACCATCTGACTGCTGGAAACAAACATGGTATAGATCATATCCAAAAGCTGGTCGTAAATTTCCTGCTGCTTAATCCGGTTCAGGAAATGGATCAGATTAATGCTGTAGTCTCCGATCCGCTCCAGATTGGTGATGATCCGGAAGCAGGCAAACAATTTGCGAATATCGGAAGCAACCGGCTGGTACAAAACGATGCTTTGGATGATCCGGTCGTCGATTTTCATTTCCAGCCGGTCGATGCATTTTTCGTTTTCATCCATCTGTTCCATTCGGCTTTGGATAACAGGGATTTCTCCCGAAGCAAAAATATGCTCGAGCAGGTCGAGTTGTTCCAAAACTTTATTGGCCATGGATTCGAACTCGTCCATAATTTTTGATAATGCTTCGTCTTTCTTTATGGTCATGATCTGCTTTTTTCGTGTTTTGTTTAACCAAATTTGCCGGTCAGGTATTCTTCGGTGCGCCTGTCACGCGGATTGGTAAACATTTTTTTCGTCTTATCGTATTCTACCAGGTCGCCCAGATACATAAACAGGGAGTAATCGGAAATCCGGGCGGCCTGTGCCATGTTATGGGTAACCAAGATGATGGTGTAATTTTCCTTTAAATGTACAAGTAAATCTTCAATTTTCGACGTAGCAATCGGGTCGAGCGCCGATGTGGGCTCATCGAGCAGGATAATTTCCGGGCTAAAGGCAAGGGCCCGGGCAATGCACAGGCGTTGCTGCTGCCCCCCCGATAAAAAAGTACCTCTCTTAAAGAGCGAATCCTTTACTTCATCCCACAAGGTAACGTCTGTTAACGATTTTTCGACGATGTCGTCCTTTTCCCCCTTTTTCAGCCTTATTCCGTTGAGTTTATATCCGGCAATCACGTTGTCGTAGATGCTCATGGTCGGGAACGGGTTAGGCCGCTGAAAAACCATTCCCATGCGTCGCCGTACCTGAATGGTTGGCATTTGGGTAATATCGGTTCCGTTCAGGATGATCTGTCCCGTCGTCGTAATATTTTCGTACAATTCGTGCATCCGGTTGATCGCCCGCAACAAGGTGCTTTTTCCGCAGCCCGACGGGCCCATAATGGCCGTTACGGAATTTTTCCGAAAACCCACCGAGACATTTTTCACGGCTTTATTGGTATCGTAGGCAACGGTAAGATCGTGTAAGGATAAAACCGGATCCGTTATTTGTAAAATATTCTCATTCATACATTACGTTCTGTTCGATGCGATCCATTTGGAAAGAAGATTAAAAATCAGTACAAGTCCCATGAGCAGGAGCGATGAACTCCAGATCAGGCCAACCATATTGGGGTCGTTGTAAAATTCCCAGATCAATAGCGGGATGGCACTGGTGGGCCGGGTAACATCCCAGTTAACAAGCGTGCTTCCCAATGCCGTGAGCATGAGTGGCGCTGTTTCGCCAATAACCCGTGAAACAGCCAGCAAAATACCCGTCATTATGCCGCTGAACCCGGTGGGAATCATTACCTGAAGGATGACCCGGTAATAGGGAACCCCGAGGGCAAGCGCTGCTTCCTTCAGCGAAACAGGGATCATTTTAAAGGTTTCTTCCGTAGAGCGAACCATCATGGGAAGCATCATGATGGCCAGGGCTGCGCTTCCCGCAAGGGCCGAAAAACCCTGGGTGATGTGTTTTACCACCCACAAATAGGCAATCAAACCCAGAACGATGGAAGGCACCCCCTGAAGGATGTCGGAAATGTTCCGGACAAAATCGGCCCGCTTCTTCCCCTGATTTTCATAAAGGTAAATGCCTGTGATAATTCCAATGGGAATGGCAATCACCGATGCCAGAACCACCATCAGCACGGTTCCCGCAATCCCGTTGGCAATACCCCCGGGTATTCGTTCTCCCGATGCTACGGCTGTCATGGCTTCAAAGGTGTCGGGTGTTGTTTGCGTTACAAAATCAAAACTGATCTGACCGATGCCTTTAACAATCAGTTTATAAATAATCAGAATAATGGGCGAAATGGTCAGAACGGAAAAGGCAATGACCAACCACCGGGCTGCTTTGTCTTTCAGCAACCTAGTCCGGGGCAGGCCTTTGTTTCGATGGGTGTCGGTGTTTTGCATGTATCAGCCCATTCGTTTAATGATCATCTTTCCAATACCGTTAATAATGCCCGTCAGCACAAAAAGGATCAACCCAATGGCGATCAGGGAACTCAGTTTCAAACCTTCGGCTTCGCCAAACTGATTGGCAATGAGGCTGGCCATGGAATTTCCGGTCGAAAAAAGACCCTTCGGAATCAGGTTCGAATTACCGATCAGCATGGTCACGGCCATGGTTTCGCCCAGCGCCCGGCCAAAAGCCAGGATGTATCCGGCAAAGATCCCCGAACGGGCAGCCGGCAGGGTCACGTTCGTGATCACTTCGAGCCGGGTAGCACCCAGGGAATAGGCCGCCTCCTTTAAATCGGAAGGAACCATAGCAATAATTTCATTACTCAACGATGTAGCATAAGGAATAATCATGATGGCCAGGATCAGGCTGGCGGTAAAAACCCCGAATCCCTGGTTCGGTAAACCCATGTCGACCAACACAGGGCGCAAAACGTAAAACCCCCATAAGCCATATACAATCGAAGGGATTCCTGCCAGCAGATCAACCATCGTGCCCAATATTTTGGCCACAGGTTTATTTCGGTAATACTCTCCCAGAAACAACGAGGTTGAAAACGACAAAGGCAGCGCGATCAGCAAGGCCAGAACCGAGGTAATAACGGTTCCGGCAATGAAGGGCATGGCTCCATACGACTCCCTTCCCGCTGTCGGGTCCCAGGTACCGGAAAAAATAAATCCGATCCCAAACTTCTGAAAAGCCGGAATGGCGCCTCCAACCAGTGAAAACACCATTCCTCCGGCAACGAGAATAATAACGGAAGCTACAGAAACCAGAACGATTTTTGTAACCTTGTCGCTATTAATCTTTTTGAACATTAGGCTTCTCCGTTTTTATAATATCTGTTTTCCTTCGAACGTAACCGAACGTAAAATGTCCTTTGCTTGGATAACCGCTTTTTCCGGAAGGGGTGCATAATGTACCTTGGCTGCAACATTTTGGGCTTCCGAAGAAAGGAGCCAGTCGAGAAAGCGCAGGGTTTCCCTGCCCTGATCGAACGAACGGTTATTGTAGGCCTGCTCCTTATAGAGAATTATCCAGGTAAATCCACTGATGGGATAAGCATCGGGATCGCTTGAATTGGTAATCATCACCCGGGTATCGGCCGGCATCTCACCCTTTGCAGCTGCGCTGATGCTTTCGATAGTAGGCTCAATGTACTTACCGGAGCTGTTTTTCACACTGGCCGTCTGGATTTTCATGGTAAAGGCATATTCCGATCCGATATAGCCAATGGTTCCTTCGGTTGCCGAAATCGTACCGGCCACTCCGGGATTTCCTTTTGCACCAATTCCCACCGGCCAGTTCAGCGATTTACCCGTTCCCACTGCTTCGGCCCATGCAGGGCTCACTTTCGACATATAGTCGCTGAAAATGTGGGTTGTGCCGCTTCCGTCCGAACGGTAAACCACCGTAATTTCCTTATCGGGAAAAGTTAACCCCGGGTTGTTCGACCTCAGTTCCGGATCGTTCCAGCGGGTGATTTTACCCAGGAAAATTTTGCTCAACAGTTCGTCCGACAACTTTAAACCATCCATGCCCGGCAGGTTATAGGCAATAACAACAGCGCCCATACAGGTGGGAATATGAAGCACTTCGGCAGGCATTTCGGCCAGTTTATCATCTTCGAGGAAGGCATCGGTAGCGCCAAAATCGACCACCTTATCGGTGAGACTGCGGATACCTCCACCCGAACCGATTCCACCGTAGGTGAGCAAAATTCCGTTCTTTTCGGTGTAGTTTTTGAAAACCATGTTATAGAACGGCATGGGGAACGTTGCACCTGCGGCTGTTAAGGTTACATTCGAAGCCTTTGTTTTTTCATTTGCTTCGCTCTTTTTGTTATTCGTTTGGCAGGATGCCATAACAAAAAGAAGCAACAGAACGGAAATAAGTGATTTCATTTTGTTTCTTTTATTCGTTTATAGTTTCAATTCCAAATTCAGAAAAATTTGATGCCGTGCCGGAGTCTGGCCATCGGCCGAAGACCACAGCCGGTAATTGGGAGCCAGTTTCACGCCTTTAACCGGCTGATATTCTATCCCGGCCATAATCAGGCTGCCATCGTTCGAAATATTCCAGTTTTCCGAAGCTCCCTCCATCGGGTTTGATCCCAGCTGGTCGAAACGGGCAAACACCTGAATGTTCTTTACCGGCTTTACCGTTGCATAGGCCGAAACACCCGAAAGGGTTCTTCCGCCAACCTTGCCAACATTTTGTTGCTGGTTGTATTCCGCTCCCAGGGAAAAGACCTTGTTTTTGTATCCGGCAAAGGTGGCCAGGGTTGTTTGGGCGTTTACCGAGCTCATCGCGTCGAAATAGCCCCGAAGGATCAATCCTTTTATTGGAGTGAGCGTAACTCCTGCCCCGGCCCGGAAATCGTTATCGGCCTGAACCTTTTTGTATCCCTCTCCATTAACGATGATCCCATCGGCCGAGAGCCAGTCGGTAAATTCATAGGCTATACTGAGCCCAAGGTCGGCGCTTGATCCCAGTTTGTAGGCATCCTGAAACGACTTCTCGATGTAGCGATAGCCCCAGAAGCCTTCCTGTACTTTAAACTGCGTGGTGGAAATCAGCCCGAAAAAGGCAGATAATCGTTGGTTCGAATATTCAACGTAAGCATTTTTGATATACGCTACCATTTCCAGTTTTCCTGATTCAGGATTTCCAATATCCAGATTAAGTTTTCCGGTTAGATTCTCGCTAAAATGATACTGGTATCCAAAATAAACCCGATCGAGGGCAAAAGCCGAAGCGTTTGTTCCGTTGGAAAAGGACGTGTTAAAGTTTGAAAAGACATTCAACAAAACTTTTCCCGAAGGTTGAAACTCTTTCCCGTTTTCGCTTTGCGCGAATGCTGCTACAGATGCCAACACCCATAAAAGCAGAATAGATCCTTTCTTCATATTTAAGATTGATTGATTCACGATGCAAAATTTCTATTTCTAATTTACAGCAGTATTAAGAAACAGTTACAATATGATTACATTTTCAGGGGTCTTTTGTTCAGAAGAAGCATGCGAATGGGAATTTAAGATTTTTTTTTCCGTCGTTGGTGGTTATTGGATGTAACCACGATCATATTTTAATGATAAACATTGGTTTATTTTCACTTTTTCTTTTCCTGAAAAGGTTCAAAATGTAAGATTCAAATTCTTTGAACGTAAGCTCACAGGTTATGCCAACAGTAATTATTTTCAGAAAAACAATAAATTATTTATATAAAACACAACTCGTTTGGATAAGATGAGTTCTTTACTATTTTTGTTAAATTAAATTCTAACTGGTTACCTTCGTGAAAAGAGTCCTGTTTCTTTCATTATTAATTTGTTTCATTTTTAGCCTGAATACTTTACTGGCTTCGGTTGACACGGTATTTGTTACCCTGAATTTACCCGATCCCTGTTCGTGTGACAATTCAGAATTAAATGAAGTGTTATACGTGCAAAGTGTTAACTTACAGCAATATGACGACACCTGTTTTAACGCTACCCAAACAATTATTGTAGGGGAGATTGGCGCTCCGTTTATAATGCAACAGGGAGCCTTTGCCGAGATGATCGCCGGAGAAAAAATTGTGTTTAAACCCTACACCCACATTCAGGCCGGGGGTCAATTGCATGCTTACATCGCACCGGGTGGGCCTTTTTGCGGCTTCCTTTCTAAATCTGCCCAATTAATTACTGAATTGACAGTAATTACAAATAGTGATGAAGAATCTTCGCAGGAAGTGCTCTTCAAAGTTTATCCAAATCCCACAACCGGTTTGCTTACGCTTGAACTTTTCGAAACCAATCAGTCATCACCGTATTTGCTTGAAATTTATAATTCAACAGGGAATAGATTGAAAATGGAATGTATCGATCAATCAAGCCATCAATCAATGAACCTTTCAGGATTGCCACCGGGTATTTACTTCATCGCTTTAACAGGCTATGGGTTCAAAAAAGTTGAAAAGTTGATCAAATTATAGTTTAGTTCATGAAAAATCAGATAGTGCGCCTTTCCATTAGTTTCATCTTGTTTGTATTACCGCTTATTTCAAACGCACAAAAAACCATTGATATATGTGCTGACGGGCCGGTACAACTTAGAGCCGGAAATTTTCAACACGGTACCATACAATGGGAAAGTTCTGTTGATAATGTGAACTGGGAGGCCATTCCCAATGCTTACGACACAATCTATTCGTTTACGCCAGAAAAAAGCATGTACTACCGGGTTGTTAACAAGCAGTTTAACTGTCCGCCTGCATATTCTCAGGTAACTTTTGTGCAAATACCACCAACGGCCAAAGCCGGTATCGACAGGGTCGTGAACGGGAATGAGGTCACGCTTTTTGCAAATACCGAAGAACGGGCTCAAGGTACCTGGTCGGTTTTCAGTGGCAGCAACGTGAGCTTTTCCGATTCAACCGATAACAATGCCGTTTTCCAGGGAAGCGAACCGGATTATATCCTGGTATGGACGTTAACAAATTCTTGCGGGACAAGCCAGGATACAATAAACATTAGTTTTAGGGATAACACATATGCTGAAAAGCTTGTGGTGGTTGATGAAACCGATACGATAAAAAGCACCACTGAACAACTGGAGGCTGGTTTGTACATAATTGCGTTTAATGACCCTGTTCCTGTAATTGGCGACAGCACCTACCTGGTGGGTATTCCCGATGGTGGTTTTTTACGGATGGTTGAATCGTTTACGGTTTTGAACAATACCTACACAATTCACACCTCCCAGGCTACGTTGGAAGAAATAACCGATGAAGGAGCCTTCGATTTTGGACATCTTTTTAGCATTGATGAAAGCATTGACTCAACGATGAGCCAGGGCCTCAAGTCTGCTACCCTGAAAAAAAGTATGGATTACGATATTCTGGATCATATTCCAACACGCGGGGAATTGTTAACCGATCCAAAATTCAAATCGGGAAAATTTGTATATGTTGGCCGTGAACAGCTAATTCCACAAAAGGAGGGGATTATACTTGAAAAGGAAACGGATAGCAGCAACCAACCTTTGTTTAATTTTCATTTTCCAAATGTAAAATTGACCGATGCGGAAGAAGAACTCTTTGAAATTATATTATCGGGGAATTATTCTTTTACTCCCAACATGGTATTTGATATTGATTATTCAGGATTCCGTTTAAACTACTTCAAAATGGGACTGGATAATGCCTTAGAGGAGTTGGATATCAGCTTAAATACAACTGCACAGCTTACCGCTTATGAATTGTTGGATCGGGAGTTTTCATTATTTTCAATCTCGAAGCATTTTGTTTTCGTCATAGGGGCGGTTCCCGTTGTTGTCGAAATAAAAATTGATCTCAAGGGAGAAGTTTCCGCCGATATTGGCGCCGAAATGAGTTTTGATTATAACTACAACCGGAAAAAATATTTTACAGCCAACATTGAATATTCGGATCAACAATGGAAAAGATATTATTCAAATCCCCCGGCGGAAGTCAGTCTGGGTTTTAATTCCGCTTTCACAGGAAATGCAACAGAAAAGTTTAAAATTGGACCCGAAATTTCTTTTAAGTTATACAAAATTGTAGGGCCTTACATCGAGTTACAGGTAAAACAGGAAGCTGAGATTTGTGCATCTCTGGGCCTTGACTGGAATGCAGGCCTCGAATTGGGCGGGGAATTAAAACTGGGCGCCAAAGCTGAAATACTGAAGAAAACACTTTTCGATACGTATTATTCATGGGAACAGGGAATTTACAGTTATAAATTCCCCTATTCGATGGAAATTGTATCGGGCAACAACCAAAGCTATGTTCCCGGACAGGCATTGGCCCACAATGCAAAGATTAAAGTAAGCAGCAACAAAGGGGTACAACTGCCTCTGGCCAAAGTTGTATTTGAGCCACAAAACGGGGGAAGTGTTTCGAAGAGCATTGTTTTGGCCGACCAAAAGGGTTTTGCCGAAACATCATGGACACCCGGGGGCGCGGAAAACAGCCGGTTGAATGTTTCTGTTTTCGATTGCCAGGGAAACCATATCCTCAACTCCCCCTTAACATTCTATGCTACAACGGAATCATCAAATTGCAGCCAGTCAACGTTATCCCTTGGAATAGAAAAAACCGGCGGCACCATCCAGCCCAAAGCATACCTGGGTGTGCCACCCTACGAATATTCAACCGATGGAATAACCTACCAAACATCAATTCCCTCTGTAAGTGTATTGCCAGGCACTTTGTATACTTTTTATGTGAAAGATGACAACCAGTGTATTGCTTCAAAAACGTACAATGAACGTGCTGTGCTTACGCCACCCCTTACCCTGAGTGCAGCGGCAGTAATGAACCGCGTAGAAGCCCAGGCCGAAGGAGGTACTCTTCCTTATGAGTATTCATTGGATGACAGCACGGGCGGCTTTACCGGCAGCAATGTTTTTGAAAATGTCCCCAACGGGGAGCATATCGTTTATGCCAAAGATGCCAATAATACCATCGTTTCAAAACAGGTAACAGTAAATTATCAAAGCAGTTCCAACGAATTCACCGACTCCCGCGATGGGAATACCTACCAAACCGTGACCATTGGTTCCCAAACCTGGATGGCCGAGAACCTGGCCTGGTTGCCAGGCGTTAGCCCAGCTTCGGAAGGATCGTACACCGATCCTTATTACTACGTGTATGGTTATGAAGACACAAGCGTAAGTGAAGCCAAAGCAACCGGCAATTACGAAACGTATGGGGTTTTGTATAACTGGCCGGCAGCATTAACAGCCTGTCCCAGTGGTTGGCACCTGCCTACGGATGCCGAATGGACCACCTTAACCGATTACCTGATCAACAATGGTTACGGCTATGGAGGTAGTGGTTCTGATATTGCCAAATCGCTAGCGGCAACTTCAGGATGGACAATACATTCAACACCGGGTACCGTAGGGAACGACCAGGCTTCCAACAACAGTTCCGGCTTTGATGCTCTTCCGAGCGGATACCGCAGCGGCGGTGGTTACTTTGATGGTGTTAGCATATATTGCAGCTGGTGGACTGCATCAGGGAATGAAAGTTCAAACGCGTGGTTCCGGGATCTGAACTACAACCATTTATATGTGGGTCGGGTCAGCTTCAACCGCGAGGACGGCTACTCTGTCCGTTGCCTCAAAGACGATAATTCTGCCACAAGTGCAGAAGTTGAAACTTTACCGGCAACCGATATTACAGAAACCACAGCAACCTTAAATGGAGAGGTTACCGATGATGGAGGAGCAACAGTTACAGAACGGGGTTTTTGTTATTCCACCAGTCCGGGTGTTGACATTGATGATACAAAGGTACTAAGCGGCTCAGGAACAGGAACATTTAATGAAACACTAACAGGCTTGCAGGCAAATACCACCTATTATGTAAAAGCCTATGCCATTAACAGTGTGGATACAGCTTATGGTGATGAAATTAGCTTTACTACAGATGCTGCTTCATCCACGAGCTTCACCGACTCCCGCGATGGCCATATCTATCAAACCGTGACCATAGGCACACAGACCTGGATGGCCGAGAACCTGGCTTGGTTACCAAGTGTAAGCCCATCCTCGGCAGGATCGTACACCGATCCTTATTACTACGTGTATGGTTATGAAGACACAAGCGTAAGTGAAGCCAAAGCAACCGGCAATTACGAAATGTATGGTGTTTTATATAACTGGCCGGCAGCATTAACAGCCTGTCCGTCAGCTGACGGATGGCACCTGCCTACGGATGCCGAATGGACCACCTTAACCGATTACCTGACCAACAATGGGTATGGCTATGAAGGTAGTGGTTCAGATATTGCCAAATCGCTAGCTGCAACGTCAGGTTGGACATTTTGTTCAACACCGGGTACAGTCGGGAACGACCAGATTTCCAACAATACCAGTGGTTTTGGTGTCCTTCCGGGAGGTGGCCGCGGCGGCAGTGGCTACTTCGGCGGCGTTGGCGGCTACGGTTACTGGTGGAGTGCTTCTGAGAATGGCAGTTCCTACGCATGGCTTCGGGGCTTGTACTACTACGATTCAGACATACGCCAGATTGACGATACCCGCGAGGACGGGTTTTCTGTCCGTTGTGTCAAAGATTAGGCGCGCACAGAAGCTGCTTTAGAAGGCAAAAATCCCTGCACCCGTTTTTGGCAGAATTATTTCTGAAAAAGCTATTTCGGATTTTGCCGGTGATCCCAAATACGGATTATTTCAATTTCTTCATTTTTTTCATGTATTGAAGTCTAAGTTGGGGTATTTTGTACGTAATTCGTGTAAAACCTTTTCATGGGGAATTCCTTCCCCCCGGTCCAATGAATCAACTCCTTCATCCAGTGCTGCTTTTAATTCATCCGTCAATTCAACGTCATGATCGTCAATGCAAATTTCATAACCATTCTGATGATACAGTTTTACGCTGTTTTTGGGTAAAAGACCGAGTATTTTTTTCAATTCCGGGAAGAGGTTGTCTTCAATTTTTAGCTGGTATGTTTTCATTATTAAGCTTTATTAAAGTATCAAAGTTACAAAAACGAATTCATAAAAAACTTTCTCAATATGGCTTGCCGGATTGAATTAACCCAAAGAGCTGAAGAAGAATACCTAAAAATTATCAAGTATATTGCTGTTGGATTTGGAGTAAAGACGGCATTGACCGTTGAGGAAAATGTTTTTTAAACAGACATTTAGAGCATTGACGTTTTTATGTTATGAGCAAAGTGTTTGGATATTCTACTATTTGTTCATTTTCAATCTTCTGAACGAATTTATAACGAATAAAAAACATATCAACGTATAAATTACCTTTAAAGTAAGGCCCCAAATGTCCCATTGCGGATTTGGTTCATGTAGATCTGTTTTATTTGCTACAGCATAGATTCCCAATAGAATACCCAAAAAGATGGACAATGGAATGAGTACAACACAAATTAAAAATTACTCTGACGAATATGTTTGCTGGTTCATAACAGATTGTTGTATGACCAATATTTTATTCGTTAATTTGCCGAAACCTAAATAATCAATCATCATCTCTAACAAGTTTAACTACATGAAAACCATTTCTTTGATCGCCCTTATTTTCCTTTGTTTCAATATATCTTCGGCTAAAGAGAAGATCGTTGAATTTCCTCCATTCAACGTTTGGAGTCACGATGTTCTTGAATTAGAAAAAGTTACATTGTCCGATACGGCTACAGTACTCTCGATAAAGTCTTTTTTTCGTCCGTATAATTGGATTCGGATTGCATCGGATACCTATCTCAGGGTAAACGGCGAAAAAGTAATGATCAAAAAAGCAGACGGCATTGACTTAGACACGGAATGTTTCATGGACTCAACAGGGCAGAAATCCTTTACCCTGGTTTTTCCTCCCATTGATAAGGAAACCCAACAAATCGATTTTATTGAAAGCGATTGCGACAATTGCTTTAAAATATGGGGCATTGAAATCAACTCTAAAAAGTTGACCAACAGGGTAGAAGTACCGGCAGCAATTAAAAAGCTGGCAAAAATAAACAGGAACGACAGCCCCGATCTGGAACCCCCCGTTTTTAAATCGGGCGATGCCGTTTTGAAGGGAAAATTTATAGGCTATGTTCCGGAGTTGAATTACAAGGTAAGCGTTTACGTGAATAACCCAATAACCGGCGATCAGGAAGAAAACAATTCAACCGTTGCCCCGGATGGAAGTTTTGAGCTGAAAGTCCCCATAATATGCGATATGCAAGTGTTACTCCGCACAAACTTTTATAACAAGTATATTCTCCTTTCTCCTGGAGAAGAATCGGAAGTTTATTTCGATTTACAACAAAAATGCAGGCAGGAATCGCGTTTGCGAAAAGATAAATTCGCCCCGGGTGAATTTATTTACTTCGGCGGAGCCTGGGCAAACATAAACAATCAACTCAGCAGAACCGACATTCTTGATTTTTATGGCGATTACAATAAACGCAATGAGGAAATTGTGGGTATGGATGCCCAACAATACAAAACCTATGTGTTAACGAAACAGGACGGGCATTTTAAACGTCTTGAAAACAGCGGGCTCTCACCGAAAGCGCTGTCATTAAGTAAATTATTCTGCCAGTATCATTCTCTATATCAATTGTTTTTTGCCCAAAGTAATTTGACAAACGCCTTCCGGCAGAAAAATAATTTGAAATACGAAGATAAACTGGTTGGTTTTGTCGAGCCGGTCATCGATGAAGCGTTCTATTCTTTTCTAAAAGATTTTCCCATTAACCATCCGGTTTCGCTGTATTCTGAAGGTTTTGGTAACTCGGTTAATTCCTGCAAATACCTTAAGCGTTATAACAGACGAATAACACTGAATTACCTTAAAGCGGAAGTTGTTCAGGAATTGATACAATCGGTGCAACTGCCCAAGGATGAAAAAGAAGTGGCCGATTTTTTGATTAAAGAGGACTACGATAACTGGGATAAGGACAGGGTCGCTTTTTTCAGGAAAGCTACGCTTGAATACTGTGATACCCTAAAAGCAACAGGTAAATTGCTGGATGACGATCAGAAAGAACTTGAAAAATTCAGGCAACTGGTCTTATCCGATGATTCAAAGGTTATTGATGTGATCAATTCAAGACTCGAACTTATTGAATTTCAATTAAAGAAGAATCCCGACTTGCCAAAGGAAATCCTTATGCATTTTGCTCCGGATCTACCAAAGGATTCTACTGCATTTGCATTAATGAACAGGACTGCCGGATTTAGTGAAAAATATAAAACCCAAATTTCCGAAATCAATCAGCATAATAGTGAAAAAGAAGTATTCAACTATCTGGCCAATATTCTGGGTACCGATAAGGGAATTGCTTTTGATTTGATGTACACGCAGCTTAAATGTGCCGGTTTTGAAAGTTATACTACCTTGTCGGACAACGACCTTTCAAAAATTGCGGCCATGGATAATCCCTTTTATTCCCGTTATATTTCGGGGCTGAACAATGCGCTGATAAAGAAAATTGAAGCCAACAAAAGTAAAGGGGGTTACTCGGTGCACGAAGCGCCCGAAACGTCAAACGACAGCCTGTTCATTGAATTACTGAAGCCCTTTGAAGGGAAAGTTGTCCTGGTCGATTTCTGGGCAACCTGGTGCGGCCCCTGCCGGAGTGCCATGAAGGAAATGGAACCGGCAAAGGCCGATTTTGCAGGAAAAGATGTGGTATTTGTCTATCTAACCGACGAAAGTTCACCGCTTGAAACCTGGCAAAATATGATTCCGGATATTCATGGCGAGCATTTCAGGTTAAAGAACGAACAGTTTGCCTACCTGAAAAATAAGTTTGGGGTACGGGGAGTTCCTTCCTATCTGCTTTTAAACAAACAAGGCGAACAAATCTACTTTAAAGTAGGCTTTGAAGGGGTATATACAATTTCGAGATTAATTAACGATGCGCTGAAAAATTGAAGGTTTTCAATCCCATTACCAAAATAGTATTTGCATCATAATCAGCTTCTGAAAAAGTTCTGCCATCGCCCATACAAACAGGGACTTAAGGTATTTTTGCCGGAAATGTGATATCTCTCGCTCCAGAGTAAGATAAGTCCGTTCCCGGACCACCGGCATAAAAGCCGGGGCAATTCAACGTCCATTAATCGAACGAACATCAGAAAACGGGTTGCCCGTAAAGCCCTGTAGAGGCTGAATAATCTAGTCCGGGGTAACGCCCCGGGTAAAGGAACGCGCAAAGAATAACCGTTCGATCCACCCGGAATGAAATCTTTGCGCTCCTAAGTCTCTCTGCCATCTGCACATCATGCCCTATTTTTTAAGGGTCCGCTCTTACAATGACGTTCTGTTAAGTTTTTAAACATCATGCTATTATATCTTGTAGTTTAAAACCATAAAACAAACATACGTCATTAAATTATTTTTCCCGAAACCGGGATGGGGACTCGGAATGACACCTTTTTCAACTGTCATAGAAGCATTATGCCCAAAAAAAATGGGTGTGGTCTGGCAGGAATGACACGCTTTTTACGACTGTCATAACCGCATTATGCTTTATTTGGGTGGGTCTCGAAATGTTTTTAGATGGTCAATTGAAAATCGCCAGACCCATTATTCTCCGTAAATCTCCATCAGTATTTCCATGATCTTTTTTCCGGCAGTGGAAACACTTGTACCGGGTCCGAAGATGGCTGCAACACCGGCATCGTACAGGTATTGGTAATCTTGTGGCGGGATAACGCCTCCGGCAATCACGATGATATCTTCACGACCCAGTTTTTTCAGCTCTTCGATCACGGCAGGCACCAGGGTTTTATGCCCGGCTGCCAGCGACGAAACACCCAGTACGTGCACGTCGTTCTCAACGGCCTGTTTGGCACTTTCCTCAGGTGTCTGGAACAGCGGCCCCATATCCACGTCGAAACCGAGGTCGGCATAGCCGGTGGCTACTACTTTAGCGCCCCGGTCGTGCCCGTCCTGCCCCATTTTGGCAATCATGATACGGGGTTGCCGGCCTTCCATTGCGGCAAATTTTTCGACCAGCTTCACAGCCTGGGCAAAGTCGTTGTCGTTTTTCGCTTCCGATGAATACACGCCTTCGATGGTTCTGATTACAGCTTTATAACGTCCTACATGTTTTTCGCAGGCATCGGAGATTTCGCCCAGCGATGCCCGTTTTTTCGCGGCTTCAACGGCCCGTTCCAACAGGTTACCCTTGCCGGTTTCAACGGCTTTTGAAAGTGCCTCCAATGCCGACTGGCATTCCTCTTCGTTCCTTTCGGTACGGAGTTTCTTCAGACGCTCAATCTGAGACAAACGTACGGCAGTATTGTCAATTTCCAAAATATCGATGGGATCTTCTTTTTCCAACCGGTATTTATTGACCCCTACAATGGTTTGATTTCCAGAATCGATGCGGCCTTGGGTGCGTGCAGCCGCTTCTTCGATGCGCATTTTCGGCACCCCGGTTTCGATGGCTTTGGCCATTCCGCCCAGTTTTTCCACTTCCTCAATCAGCGCCCAGGCTTTTGTGTATAGTTCTTTCGTCAGGCTTTCCACATAGTACGAGCCTGCCCATGGGTCAATGGCCCGGCAAATTTCGGTTTCCTGCTGAATGAAGAGCTGGGTATTGCGGGCAATACGTGCCGAGAAATCGGTTGGGAGGGCAATGGCTTCATCGAGGGCATTGGTGTGCAGCGACTGGGTGTGCCCCAGCGCCGAAGCCATGGCCTCGATACAGGTGCGGCCCACGTTGTTGAAGGGATCCTGCTCGGTGAGCGACCAGCCGGATGTTTGCGAGTGCGTCCGTAAAGCCATCGACTTGGGATTCTTCGGATTGAACTGTCTTACCAGTTTCGCCCAGATCATACGGGCAGCCCGCATTTTGGCAATTTCCATAAAGTGGTTCATCCCAATGGCCCAGAAAAACGACAAGCGGGGCGCAAAAGCATCAATGTCCATGCCTGCATTAATCCCGGCACGAAGGTATTCGAGCCCGTCGGCAAGAGTGTACGCCATTTCGATGTCGGCAGTGGCTCCGGCTTCCTGCATGTGGTATCCCGAAATGGAAATTGAGTTGAATTTGGGCATATTTTTCGCCGTGTATTCAAAAATATCGGCAATAATTTTCATCGAGAATCCGGGCGGATAAATGTAGGTATTCCGCACCATGAACTCCTTCAGGATGTCGTTTTGGATGGTCCCGGAGAGCTGGTCGAGCGTAACGCCCTGTTCCATACCCGTCACAATAAAGAAAGCCATTATGGGCAATACCGCTCCGTTCATGGTCATCGACACCGACATTTTGTCGAGTGGGATCTGATCGAACAGGATTTTCATGTCGAGAATGGAATCGATGGCCACACCGGCTTTCCCCACATCGCCTACCACCCGTGGATGGTCGGAATCGTAGCCCCGATGGGTAGCCAGGTCGAAGGCGACGGAAAGCCCTTTTTGACCCGCTGCCAGGTTCCGGCGATAAAACGCATTCGATTCTTCAGCCGTCGAAAATCCGGCGTATTGACGGATGGTCCAGGGCCTCATGGCATACATGCCTGAATAGGGACCCCGCAGAAATGGCGGAATCCCTGCTGCATAATTCAGGTGTTCCATCCCTTCGAGATCGGCTTTGGTATAAACTTGCTTTACGGGTATCTGCTCGGGTGTGAGCCAGATCTTTTCGTTCCCGTGCTTTTCGGTCCACTCCTGTCCGGTAACATCTGGGGCGTTTGCTTTAATGTTGATATCTTTAAAATTTGGTTTCATTTCTTTCAAGATTTGAGATTTTAGATTTTAGATTTTTAGATTTTAGACCGTTTTTTCTGGAATGCCACAATCATTTTGATAAATTTCTTTTACCAACACCCGGCCTTTTTGCCAAATCTTCATCTCCGTGTAATTGTGCATAACGTAGATTTCTACTGTCTAAAATCTATTGTCTAAAATCTGTCATTATATTATCTGCTTTTGATACGCCTTCAATTCTTCCAAAAGGTTGCTGCGAACATGTATATAATTCGTGATCCCCTTTGCTTCGAGATCGGGGCGGCAGGCAGGGTTTCCGGCAACCACGAAGATCCCGTCGATCAGTTTTTCGAAAGCAGCAGGAGCATATTCGGCATATTCTTCGTCGGAACTGCAGACCACAATGATATCGGCACCTGCTTCAACGGCATCCGCTACGCCTTCTTCCACATCGGAATAACCTTTTCCTTCCTGAACGGCAAAACCAGCTACGGCAAAAAAGTTACCGGAGAACTGAGCCCGGGCCTTTCGCATGGCCAGGTTGCCAATGGTAAGCATAAAGACCAGCGGTCGTTTATGGTTTCTCGAATAAACGTCGGTTGCATAACGCAGATTTTCGAAAGCCTGGGCACCCCGGTAGCGGGCTAAAGGCTCGGCAACTGCATCTTCCGCTTTAGCAAGCTGTTTGAGGAAGACTTCTGCGTCCAATTCCTTTTCGATGTATTCCGAAAAATTTGGAAACTGATTGGTTCCCAGTATATTTTCTCTGCGAGTGGCAACAGCTGCATCTATTTTTGCCGTCGTAGTCTGGACCAAAGCCTGTATGAATCCTTCTTTAAACGCAGCCGAATAACCTCCTTTTTCCTGAACTTCGAGGAAAAGGTTCCAGGCATGCGTGGCCAGGCTGTCGGTAAGCGTTTCGATATAATACGAACCGGCTGCCGGATCGGCAATCTTATCGAAATGGGCTTCTTCTTTTAACAAAATTTGCTGATTCCGGGCAATTCGTTCCGAAAAAGCAGTTGGGGATTCATAAACCGCGTTGAAGGGTAAAACAGTCAGCGAATCGGTTCCGCCCAAAACGGCGCTCATGGCTTCCGTTTGGGTTCGGAGCATATTGACATACGGATCGTAAACGGTTTTGTTGAAAAGGGTGTTTTCGCTGTGAATTTGCATTTGAGCCGAGCAGGCGCATTCGGGTTCATATGCTTCAAGCACTTTTGCCCAAAGCAAACGGGCAGCACGAAGTTTGGCAATTTCCATAAAATAATTAGAGCCAACGCCAAAATGAAATTTGATGGCACGGGCTGCCCGATCCACATCCAAACCCCTATTGGTAAGTTGGCTAAGGTATTCGGCGCCCATGGCCAGCGAAAAGCCCAACTCCTGTACAATAGAAGATCCGGCATCGCGCAGGTTCTTGCCATTGACGGCGATCACCCGGAAATTCGGAAGCGAAGCGCCCGCTTCAATCATTTGTTTTACCTCCTCAAAAACTGTATCATCGAAGCGCCCCTCCAGGGTTAGGGATCCCAGAGGATCAATCATCACAGAACCGGTAATTTTTGCTTCGGATCCATAGTGATTACGAATGTATTCAGCCAGGGCTTTTCCGTTTTCAACAAAATGGCAGCAACAAACCAAATTTGTTTCGATGGCCTCGAGGCAAATATCCCTGAGCAAAATTTCCAAATCGGCTTGTGTTAGCAGCACACATCGCCCGAATACGAAACCCAGCGAATTGATCCCTTTGTTAAGCAAGTCGAGGGCTTTTTTGTTGGCAACTTCGAGATCGTGAACGAGAACATCCTGCCGGATATACCAGGTGTTTCCTTGGGCCTTGTTTCCACGGACATAGGGAAACTCGCCGGGGAAGCGATCCAAATAAGCAATCGGGTCAAGATCTTCCTGTCGGTAATACGGACGAACATTAAATCCTTCGTTTGTTCTCCAGACCAACGCTTTTTCAAAGTCGACCCCTTTCAGATCGGCTTCAATTTTCTCCTGCCACTCACGGGTGGAAACAGGCGGAAATTCTTCAAAAAGCTTTTTCGTATTCTTTGTCATATAGAAAATGTATTGTAGTTATAGAAAAACGGGGGCAAAGGTAGTTGTTTTTAAAGATGTTGTACTTCCGTAAAAGCAGAAAAAAAGCAGGTTTTCGATTCATTTAACCTGCACCAGGCCCTGCGTTGCCCCGCCATAAGCGTCATTTTAAAGGCAAAAGAAAGTTTTTTACCGACATAAGATTTGAGAAAGCGGGATGTTTTGTATTTTCGTAGGAAATAAAAAATCAAATCAAGCTATGGATGCAAAAGTCAAAGCGATTATCGCACACATTACGATCATTGGGTGGGTTATTGCCCTGGTGATTAACAGCAGCAACAAGGAAGAATACACATCATTTTATCTCCGCCAAACCTTGGGAATTTTCCTGGTTGGGCTTGTACTAACCTGGATTCCCATTATTGGATGGATATTGGGTATTGTTGTTTTTGCTTTTTGGTTGATCAGTCTGGTTTATTGCATCCAGGGACAAATGAAAATCATCCCTTTTGGGGAGCATTTTCAAAAGTGGTTTAGCGCACTCTAAGCCTTAAAAGGCAGCCAACAACAGGTCCAAATCCTTGTAAACCATATTGAATTTATTGCCAATATCCCTATTGGTTAAAATTCCATTGAAGAAGTATACGCCTTCACGAAATCCTTTTTGTGTTTTTGTATAGTGGGTAATTCCGCCCATTTGACTAATTTCTAGCAGGATAGAAGCGAATATATTGCTGAGTGAAATGGTTGTCGTCCGTGAAACCCGGGCAGTAATATTGGGCACACAATAATGAATAACCCCTTCCCGCTCGTACGAAGGAGCGGATAGCGTTGTGCAGCGGGTGGTTTCAAAACAACCTCCCTGAGGGGCATTCAAATCGATAATGATGGAACCCTTTTTCATTTTCTGGATCATTTCGATGGGAATAATATACTGGGGAACGGAATTAAACGGTTGGGCCCCGATCACCACATCGGCCGATGAAATGGCCTTTTTCAATACCCTGGGATAATACAGGGAAGTAAAAATCTTCTGATGAAATTTGCGCTCAAAAGCCCTCAATTTTGCCACCGATTGATCGAAAATTTTCACTTCAGCGCCCAACCCGATCGCTACCCGTGCAGCAAATTCAGCAGCCGTTTCCGCACCGAGAATGATGACAGCGGCCGGGGAAATCCCGGTTACTCCGCCCAAAAGAACCCCTTTTCCACCGGTACTGTTACTGAGCAATTCTCCGGCAACCGTCATAACAACGATCCCCGAAATTTCACTCAGCGACTGCATAACGGGCAAGGCCCCCGTTTCATCTTTCATGTATTCGAAGGCGATTGCCGTAATTTTCTTCTGCATCATTAACCGGATGGTCTCTTCGTTCTGGTTCGTGATCTGCAACATAGAAAAAAGAACCTGATTCCCTTTCAGCAGTTTCACTTCTTCATGGGTAAAAGGTGCTACTTTCAACAGATAATCGCACTGAAAAACTTCGGCTTTACTTTTGGCAATAAGCGCTCCCGATTGGGCATATTCCAGATCGGTGTAGCGGCTTTTCAATCCGGCTCCCGTCTCAATCATAACCTCATGCCCGGTATTGACCAGCATTTCGACCGCCTGGGGTGTCAGCGGCAGGCATTGTTCATCGTTGTTGATATTGGCCGGAATACCGATAATGATTTTTTGTCCCTTGATCCGAATGTCTAGTTTTTCTTCTGCAGGCAGTAGTTGTTGTTCTTCAAAATGAGCCATTCCGGAATGTGGTTGTTGCGACATTGTGTTTCTTTTTTAAAGCGTACAAATTACTCCTTTCCCGTGAATAAACCAATTCAACGAAAATCCATACGGACAAGTCTTTTGTCCTTGTCGATAATCTGGATTTGCACATGGATTGTTGCATCGGGCAAAAGATCGACGATTAATTCAGGCCATTCGACGAAACAATAACAACCCGAATAAATATATTCTTCGGCCCCTATGTCATAAGCTTCCTGTAACGATTTTAACCGATAGCAATC
>DAIMEA010000010.1:0-24837 GCA_036725585.1 Prolixibacteraceae bacterium
GTCGAGATGGCCGCGGTAACGCAGCCAGGGGCCGGCCATCGAAATGTGGTCGGTTGTGCATTTGCCTTTTGCTTTGATGAGTAGTTTTGCACCACGGATGTTGTTGCCATCCCAGGGTTCGAATGGTGATAGTAATTGCAAACGTTGGGAGTCGGGTTTAACCACCACATCAATCGATGAGCCGTCTTCGGCGGGGGGCAGGTAGCCGGCATCCTTCACGTCGAACCCTTGTGGTGGCAGCTCAAATCCTGTGGGAGGTTCGAGTTGCACAGCCTTCCCTTCTTCGTTGACGAGGGTGTCGGTAAGAGGGTTGAACCGCAGGTCGCCGGCAATGGCCAGGGCCGTTACCAGTTCGGGCGATCCCACAAAGGCATGGGTGTTGGGATTGCCGTCGGCCCGTTTCGAAAAGTTCCGGTTAAAGGAATGGACAATGGTATTTTTTTCTCCTTTTTCAGCACCCTCGCGATGCCATTGCCCGATGCAGGGGCCACAGGCGTTGGCAAATACATTGCCCCCGATTTTCTGAAAAATATCGATATAGCCATCGCGCTCGATGGTATAACGTACCTGTTCCGATCCCGGGGTAATGGTGTACATAGCTTTTGTTTTCAGTTTTTTATCGGCAGCCTGTTGGGCAACCGAAGCCGCCCGTGATATATCTTCGTACGAAGAGTTGGTGCAGGATCCGATCAATCCGACTTCAATTTTTGCCGGCCATCCGTTCTTTTCGACTTCTTCTTTAAGTTGGCTGATCGGGGTAGCCCGGTCGGGGGTAAAGGGTCCGTTCAGATGGGGCTCCAGCGTGTTCAGGTCGATTTCAATCACCTGGTCGAAATAGCGTTCTGGGTGCTCGTACACTTCTTTGTCGCCGGTCAGGTATGTCGAAATGTCGTCGGCCAGTTGGCTAACCTTTTCACGCCCGGTGGCTTTCAGGTAGCGCCGCATGGAATCGTCGTACCCAAAGATAGAGGTGGTAGCGCCAATTTCGGCGCCCATATTACAGATGGTGCCTTTCCCGGTACAGGAGATGGACCGGGCTCCTTCGCCAAAATACTCGAGAATGCAACCGGTTCCTCCTTTTACGGTTAAAATGCCGGCCACTTTCAGGATGATGTCTTTTGGTGCAGTCCATCCGTTCAGTTTTCCGGTGAGCCTCACCCCGATCAGCCGGGGCATTTTCAGCTCCCAGGGCATCCCGGCCATTACATCAACGGCATCGGCGCCGCCCACCCCGATGGCAATCATTCCCAATCCTCCGGCATTTACCGTGTGCGAATCGGTTCCGATCATCATTCCCCCGGGGAAGGCATAATTTTCGAGCACGACCTGGTGGATGATCCCGGCTCCGGGTTTCCAAAAACCAATTCCATATTTATTCGAAACCGATTCGAGAAAATTATAGACTTCGTTGTTTCGGTTCAGCGCTTCCTGTAAGTCTTTATCGGCTCCGATGCGGGCCTGGATCAGGTGGTCGGCATGCACAGTTGACGGAACGGCCACTTTGCTTTTTCCTGCCTGCATAAATTGCAGCAAGGCCATTTGTGCCGTTGCATCCTGCATGGCAACCCGGTCGGGGGCAAAGTCGACATAATCGTTTCCCCGCGAAAAATCCCGGAATAAGGTATGTTCATGAAGGTGGGCATACAAAATTTTCTCGGTAAGGGTCAACGGCCTTTTCAGTTGGCTTCGTGCATGGTCTACCTTGTTTTTAAACTCGTGGTAAACCTTCTGTATTAGGTCAAAATCGAAAATCATAACAGATAAATTATCGGGTTGATGCAATGAAACGAGCCATCCCGATATATCGGGACAAACAAGGATGATTCAATGTATGGCGAGTTCCATGAATTGCCAAAAATTTTAAATTAAATCGAATGAAAAGAACTATATCGGATTAAACAACGTTGTTGGGGAAAAAGTTTAGCATTTGCCGGCTTATGATTCCGGTTTCTGCAACAGAAATTCCTGGGCAGCCGGAGGATCGAGGAACCAGATGGTTTCCGGTGGATGGATATGAGCGGCCGGTAATTCTTCGTTTTTATTCCGGATAATTTCGTATACTACTTTAGCCTTCGATGCGCCCGTGGCGATAAAACAAATGAGTTTTGCATGGTTGAGTACGGAGCCGGTGAGGGTGATTCGTTTTTGACCGGATACAGGGTGACTGGCCACGGCACACAGTTCATCGGAATATAGTAGGTGTTTCTGATCCGGGAATATCGATGCAGTGTGCCCGTCCTCACCCAACCCGAGCCAGATGAAATCGAAACGGGGCAATCCGTTATCCCTCTTAAGGTATTGCGTTATTTCTTCGGCATAGCGTTCCGCTTCTCCTTCAGGGTAATTCTCTCCACGGATCCGGTGAATGTTTACCCTGGGTACATGGGTTTTCCCAAGCCAAAGTTCCCAGGCCCATTTGTAGTTGCTTTCGTCGTTATCGGGAGGGACACAGCGCTCATCGCCCCACCAGAAATGAATCCGGTGGAGGGGTATGTGTCCGGGAAGGTGGTCCGAAAAGTAGCGGAAGATTTTTTGCGGGGTATTCCCCCCGGAAAGGGCAATATGAATGGGTTGATCTTTTGATTCATCCAGAATATGGCTAAGGATACCGATTATTTCCAGCGCCAGGGCATCGGTATTATCCCGTATTATTATTGTTGGTTCGTTCATGGTAAATGGGTTTTCGTTGGTTCATCGACGTTATGGAGAAAAGGCGTAAAATTCGTTTGTTGCATCTTACAGTTCACAGTATTCCCCATCGTTCGACAGGTTCTTGCAGGGGTATCTCCACCCATCGGTTTCGGCTGCGATCAGCGTTTCGGCAGCCCGGGGGCCCCAGGTACCGGCAGGATAACCGTGGAGCGGGAATTCTGCATTTTCGGCCCATTCATCAAGTACGGGCTGGACAATTTCCCAGGCTTTTTCCACGTTATCGCCCCGTGCGTAGAGCGTGGCGTCCCCATTGATGCAATCGAGCAACAGTCGTTCGTACGCAGTGGGAACATAGTCGCCTTCGAGGCTGGAGTAATGAAAGTCGAGGTTGACGGTTTTCACCTGAAAGCCGGACCCCGGTTGTTTCAATCCCATTTTCAGCAGGATGCCTTCGTCGGGCTGGATGCGGATAATGAGTTGGTTGGGAATGCTGGCGGTTCCGGGAACCGAATCGAACAAATGATGGGGCGTTGGTCTGAAATGGATAACAATTTCGGTGACCCGGGCGGGCATTTTTTTGCCGGTGCGGAGGTAAAAGGGGATACCGCTCCAGCGCCAGTTGTCGATATGCAGTTTCAATGCAGCAAAGGTCTCGGTCCTCGAGTCCGTGTTTACCCCTACTTCTTCCCGGTACCCTTTTACGACTTCGCCCTGGATTTTTGAAGCGGTGTACTGGCCTCGTACGGCATACTCGTGCAGGGTTGCCCGTTTAAGGGGGCGTATCGACTGGAACACTTTCAGCATTTCATTCCGAAGGGCATCGGCCCCGATTACGGTGGGCGGTTCCATAGCAACCAGTCCAACCAGTTGCAGCAAATGGTTTTGCAGCATATCGCGAAGCGCTCCCGACTGGTCGTAGTAGCCTCCCCTTTTTTCCACGCCCAGTTTCTCTGCTGAGGTTATTTGCACATGGTCGATGTATTTATGGTTCCAGAGCGGTTCCCATAAGCTGTTCGAAAAGCGCAGGACCAGGAGGTTCTGAACTGTTTCTTTTCCCAGGTAATGATCGATCCGGTAGATTTGATCTTCACGGAACGAATGCAGAAGGTCGCGGTTCAGGAGTCGGGCGCTGGTTAAATCGTGCCCAAAGGGTTTTTCCACGACCAGGCGTTTGAAACCGTTCGATTCGTCGTTCAGTCCGATCCGGGCCAGGAGTTTGGGCACAACCGGGTACAAATCGGGCGGGGTCGAAAGGTAAAACAAAATATTGGCCGGTATCTGAAAAGTTTCCAGAAGGGTATCGATCCGCTCTTTCAGCACGAGGTAATCATCGGGCTCGGTGGGTTGCATCGGTAAATAATGCAGGTGCTCCAAAAAATCCCCGGTGCTTGGGTCGTTGGGCAGGTTGGGCTTCATTTTCATCCGGAATTCCTCATCGGACATCCGGGTGCGGCTTACGCCCAGTATGGCGTAAGGGTGTCCCAGTAGGTTTTGTTTGTGCAATTGGAACAGAGCCGGGATCAGCATGCGTTGGGTTAAGTCGCCCGATGCCCCGAAAATGACGGCCAGGTGTGCTTGTGTTTGTTTCATGCGAAGTTGAAATATTTTTAAATATAGAAACAAAATTTTTACTCTTTTGATAAATTCCGTTATAAGATATTTTTTTCTCTGTTGTCCGGGAAAATTTAAAAATTAGAACAGATTGAGCAGATTGCCTGTTTGCCGGAAAGAAGAATTTTTGTAAAACGATCATTGGTAATACCCACCCCATTTTTTGAGCATAATGCGGGGATGACAGTTGTTCAGAGTGTATCATCCCGATCCCGATTTTATCGGGAAGGAGGGATCCCTTGTAACAACAGATTTCTCCTCCCTGCGGTCGTCGAAATGACACGCTGGTCGAAAACTGTCATAAGTATCCCGATGAGGAATGATATCGGGAGAAGCAATCTCCTGTTTTAAACCGTACATTATGGATACCATTTATCACGATATGGTGAAAAATCAGGATACGTAAGGGGTTGATAATTTGCTGCGAAGTCAGGTTGTCCAAACAATAATATGTTCGTTAATTTCCCGATAAAACAAGTCGTAATGGATCGTTTCTTTGGGGCTGACAAACAATCCTTTCATTGTTCCATCTTCTTTAATGTCGAGAATTTGTATTTGTTTCGAAAATTCGATGTGGGGTGCATTTACCGATTTAAAAATGGCCTCTTTCGCACACCAATAGATAATTTTGTGCCTGATTTCGGGATTTCTCTCCAGGTATTCCTGCTCGGAGGCGGAAAGAAAGCGGTGGCGCACTTTATCGATGTTGCGATCCGATTTTTCTATGTCAATTCCGGCATAGGGGCTGGTACACAAGAGTATGCCAACCATTTCGCGGGAATGGGAAATACTCAGGTGGCGCTGGTGATTGTTGAGCAGGGGCTTGCCCGTTTCGGTGTAGGTTATATTGGGCCAAAAGCCCAGTACTTCGTTGAGCATGATCCGAACGGCCAGCCATTCTTTTTTCCGAACTGTATTGTTGATTTCCTGATAAATACGTTCATCATAAGGAGTAAATCGGGCTTTCCCCTCAAAGTACGCCAGTGGTTCGTCCGGCCGCCAAAGGGCTAACCGGTAACTCGATTCATAATCATTCAGGATCAGGGGCATGGTCGGACCAGCTAAAAGTTTCTACCAGGTGGATCAGGTCTTCTTTCAGAAAGGTGATAACGGGATATAGCGAATCGTAGTTGGGTATCTCACGGATGTACAGCGATCCACGGATGAAGTGGTGCAGGCTGTCGGTAAGATGAAACTGAAAGGGGGAAGCCGCATTGCCTTTTATCTCGAAAAGGATTCCATAGACCTTCTGCTCGGGATTGGCAAAAAATTTTTCGTTGATCGAACTGGCTTTGAGGGTATGTTTGTATGCCAGATCGCGCGAATCTTCGGTAAGAACATCCAGATTACCGTCAACGGCTTTATAGGAAAGATGAATCCGGGCTTTGTTTTGGTCGATGCTCAAATCCATCCACCAGGGTTCGGCATTTGGCGACAAATCGGGAATCACCCGCGCATAAAGCGGATATTCGAAGCGAAAAGGGGCCGGATCCGGGAAGGGCTGATAGGCTTTCTCGGGGAAGGTGATGTGAAAATAGCCCCGTGGTTTGGGCGTATAGGTTTTCGAACAACTTCCGGATAGAAGAAGAACAAGGGAAATGATCAACGGGACAATCAGATTTCTCATCGGGAATGCTGCATTTTGTTTTCCAAAACGGTTATCCCGCCGGATTATTGAAAACCACTTTAATTTTTTTAATGCGCCTTTTATCGAGCGATTCGACGATGAAATCGATATGCCGGAACGAGAGTTTCTCGTTCAGCTTCGGGAAATCGTTTTTCATTTCCAGTAACAAACCGGCCAGTGTGTCTGCCTCTCCCTTTATATCTGCGAAATAATCATCGTTAATTTCGCAGATCCGGTAAAAATCGTTCATCTGGATTTTCCCGTCGAACAGGTAGGTGTTTTCGTTGATTTTTGTAAACAGAACATCGTCATCGTCAAATTCGTCGACAATATCGCCAACAATTTCTTCGAGAATATCTTCGAGAGTGACAATTCCCGATGTGCCGCCGTATTCGTCAACCACGATGGCCAGGTGTACTTTCGATTTTTGAAATTCGAGGAGCAGGTCGTCGATTTTCTTGTTTTCGGGCACAAAATACGGGGGACGGATAAGGGACTGCCAGCGGAAAGCCTCCATCTTTTTTATGTGGGCAATGAGATCTTTCACATAAAGAATCCCGATAATGTTATCGATGTTGCCTTCATAAACCGGGATGCGGGAGTAACCGCTTTGGGGAATAAGGTTCAGCAGGCGTTCGGGACTTTCATCGTTTTCGATGGCAAACAAATCGATCCGGGGAGTCATTACCTGGTAAACACTTGTGGAGCCAAATTTTACGATACCTTCCAGGATGCCTTTTTCTTCCGACAATTCTTCTTTAGATGTCATTTCAAGAGCCTGGGATATCTTATCGAGTGAGAGGTTTTGCCGTGTCCGGGCCATTCGTTTGTTGACAAACGACGTGGAATGGACCAGGATTCCCGTGAGGGGCGCAAACAAATTCCAGGCAATACGAAGTGGCCGGGCCATGAAGGTAGCAAAGGAAAGGGAACGGTGGCCGGCATAAATTTTGGGGAGTATTTCGCCAAAGAGGAGGAGGATGAACGTGATCAGAACTACTTCAATAATGAACCCGAGAATTCGGGACTGGGAAAAATCGACCAGATTATGGGCAATATACGTAGAGAGAATCACGATTCCTACGTTGACAAAGTTATTGGCCACGAGGATGGTGGCCAATAACTTTTCCGGATTGTCGAGCATGTTCCGGATGGTTTTGTGTTGCTTTTTTTTCGAATCATTAATCTGCTGGAGATCGGCCGGTCGGAGGGAAAAATAAGCTACTTCGGAGCCCGAGATCATTGCTGAAGCAATCAGCAATAAAATCAGGATAACGAATCCGATAACGACGTGCAAAGTGATCGGGTAAAGGCTGATTATTCCCAGAAAGATATCTGTTGTAAAAAAGGGCTCTGTTTCCAACGATCAATCAATTAGGTTAAAAAGGCAAATCATCACCGGAGTCGCCTGCTTCAAATTCGCCGGCAGTGTTGTTCGATGCCGGTGTGCTTTGCGGGTAATCGGAACCGGAAGAACCGGACGGACTGCTCCCGTTGTCCGACTCTTTCCTTCCCAGAAGCTGAATGGTGTCGGCAAGGATTTCGGTGATGTATTTTTTTACACCATCCTTGTCGTCGTACGAACGGCTTCTGATTCGGCCTTCGATGTACAACTGCTTTCCTTTCTGGATGAACTTTCCGGCAAATTCAGCCAACCCCCGCCAGGCGACAATGTTGTGCCATTCGGTTGAGGTCACTTTTTCACCGTTTTTTGCGATGTAGGTTTCGCTTGTGGCTAATGAAAAGGTTGCAACGGCAACCCCGCTGTCGATGTGGCGGACTTCGGCGTCGCGGCCGGCATTCCCCACTAAAATCACCTTGTTTACTGACATAGTTTGAGGTTTTTAACGGTTAAACAATTGCATAAAACTACAAAAATATATTTATATTTCCGGCTGAGCGGGAAATATTGTTTGTTTTTCCTTTTGTCGATCCTGCCCGCTAACATCCCTAAGTCCCGTTTTTTTGTTTTCGAGATATTCTTCGATAATTCTCGGGACAGGAAAGTCAAAAATATCCATTTTATCGGTGAAAAGAAATTGTTCGGGTAATTTTTTTACATCTTTTGCCTGCAAATGGTAAAAGCGGATTTTTAAAATCTGATGGCTTAAGCGATGAATCTGAGTGTCGCTCACCGATACAAGGGTGGCTTCGCAACCGCTCAGGAGGAGGGAGCAAAGATCGGAGTGGAGAACCGTTTCCGGAAGGGCTTTCTGTTCGGTCTCGATCAGGGGAAACTCGAAGAGATTTCTCCAGATATCGTTAGAGGTTCGTTGGTGGATAACCATTTGGGAACCGGTTTCGATTACAATATAATGAAAGTACCGTGTCCGGATTTTGGGTTTGCGTTTTTGGACGGGTAAGGACGAAACGACGCCCTGTTTTCGTGCAAAACAGGTTTCCTTCAGGGGGCATTCATCGCAGCGGGTCTGAGTCGGGGTACAGATGATCGCGCCGAGGTCCATCAGCGCCTGGTTAAAGTCGCCCGGTTGCTCGGGGCTAATGAGTTTTCGGGCCAGTTCTGCAACGGCTTGTTTGTTTTTCGACGAACCGGCGGGCTCAAAAATTCCCCCATAGCGCGAAAGTACGCGAACAACATTCCCGTCGATGGCCGGCACTTTTTCTCCGGAAACGATCGAGGCTATGGCCGCAGCCGTATATTCGCCCACACCTTTCAATCCGAGCAGGTCGCGATAGCTTGTGGGGAATGCTCTACCCGATTCGACTACCTGGCGGGCTGCTGCGTGCAGATTCCGTGCCCGGGTATAATAGCCCAGTCCCTGCCAGGCTTTTAGTACTTCTTCTTCCCGGGCTTCGGCCAGTTTGTCGACTGTCGGGAACAGGGAAACAAAACGGAGATAGTACGGGAGCCCTTGACGAATGCGGGTTTGCTGCATGATTATTTCGGAAAGCCAGATCCGGTAGGCGGTGGTTTCGTTGCGCCAGGGGAGCTCCCTTTTATGGATCTGATACCATGATAAAATTTTTTTGCTGAAATCCAAGAACATTGTACCTGTTATAAACTATGTGATGAAAATGAAAAAAAAATTGAAATGTATTGTTAATATTCTTGGAAAAAAATTATCTTTGCCAACCACTTCTAAAATAAATAGTTGATAATTAAATATTTTTAGCGATGACAAAAGCAGATATTGTAAACGAGATTTCAAAGAACACTGGAATCGAAAAAGTAACAGTTCAGAAAACTGTAGAAGCCTTCATGGAAACCGTAAAGGATTCATTAGTTGATGGAAACAATGTTTACCTCAGAGGTTTTGGTAGTTTTATCGTAAAGAAAAGAGCTGAAAAAACAGCCCGGAATATTTCGAAAAACACAACCATTATCATTCCTGAGCACAACATCCCTGCGTTCAAACCTGCTAAGACATTTGTTACTCAAGTAAAAGACAAAGTTAAATAGTTCAATATGCCTAGCGGAAAGAAAAGAAAAAGACATAAGATGGCTACGCACAAGCGGAAAAAACGCTTGAGAAAGAACCGTCATAAAAAGAAAAAATAATTCTTTTTAACGTCGTTGCCAGCTTATAAAAAACGAAACTGATTAAACCTAGGGTGCGATTGCAACTTAGGTTTAATCCTTTATAAGAAATTGAGTTCTATTACATATTTATTAATTCTCCCATAATACTTTAAAATGTGAGTAGCGAATTATTTATTGACGTTCGTCCTTCGGAGATCGTGTTTGCACTGATTGAAGATAAACGTTTGGTAGAGTTAACCAGGGAGAAAAGTGGCGCAAAGTTCGCGGTGGGTGATATTTACCTCGGCAAAGTGAAAAAAATCATGCCCGGACTGAATGCTGCTTTTGTGGACGTGGGGTATGAAAAAGATGCCTTTCTTCATTACCTCGATATGGGACCGCAATTCGCTACTTTGAACAAGTTTGTTCAATTTTCCACATCGCGCAAGGGCAAGGTGATCCCAACCTCAAAATTTCACCTTGAACCCGACATCGATAAACACGGAAAAATTTCCAACCTGCTTCGTTCGGGTCAAACCATTCTGGTGCAGGTAGCCAAAGAGCCTATTTCGACGAAAGGGCCCCGGCTGACTTCCGAATTATCCATAGCAGGGCGATTTATGGTATTGGTTCCGTTTTGCGACAAAATTTCTGTTTCTCAAAAAATCCGAACCGTTGAGGAACGAAACCGCTTGAAAAAACTTATTCAAAGTATTAAACCACGAAATTACGGAGTCATTCTTCGAACAGCTGCCGAAGGGAAAATGGTGGCTGAATTGGATCAGGAGTTAAAACGGCTGGTTGCCAAATGGGAATCTGTTTTGCCCAAAATGCGCAAAGTGAACCCGCCGGGATTGGTACTTGGAGAATTGAGCCGCACTTCGGCCTTGTTACGCGATGTGTACACTCCTTCTTTCTCCAATATCCTCGTCAACGATTTTGCCGTTTTCGAGGAAGTGAGCGAATACATAGCAGGTATTGCTCCTGAAAAGAAAAAAACAGTTAAGTTCTATGACAAGAAGGCACCCATGTTCGATGTTTTGGGCATCGATAAACAGGTGAAAGCGCTCTTTGGTAAAACCGTTACATTCAAAAGTGGCGCTTACCTGATCATCGAACATACCGAAGCCTTCCATGTAATTGATGTGAACAGCGGTAACCGGGCTAAAGCCGGGAATAACCAGGAAACAAACGCTCTCGAAGTTAACTTGTCGGCATGTGAAGAAATTGCCCGACAGTTGCGTTTAAGGGACATGGGCGGCATCATCGTTATCGATTTTATCGATATGCACGAGGTGGAAAACCGCCACAAAGTTTATCTCAAAATGAAAGACGTTATGACGGACGACCGCACCAAGCACCACATACTTCCGTTAAGTAAGTTTTGCCTGATGCAGATCACCCGTCAACGGGTCCGACCCGAAGAACATATCGACACCGCCGAGGTGTGTCCTGTTTGCAAGGGAACCGGAAAAGTTACACCAACCATTTTGTTCACGGATGAAATCGCCAGCCGGATCGACTACATTTTTTCCGATCTGAGCCAAAGGAAAATTACCATCCAGGTTCACCCCTTTGTCGAATCGCACCTGAAACGAGGGTTCATTTCCATCTTAAGAAAATGGCGTTGGAAGTACTTGAAAAAAATTGATGTCGTCGGGGATGAAAACATCTCCTTGTTGGAAGCCCACTTTTTCGACGGCAACATGGAAGAAATTATTTTTTGAAAAAAGGCTGTCTTCGGACAGTCTTTTTTTTGCCCTTTTCCAAACTGTTTCTTTCCCTTTTTTGTGACCATAGTCACACGGGCAAAAACCCGGGACGGATATTTTTGTTACATTTAACGAAAAACGAAAATAAAACACAAATTGTATGAAATATTCCGCTATTCTTTTTTTCCTGTTGACAACCCTTTGGGGTGTTTCTCTTGCCCAGCCGAAAAACCCCGTTGCCTGGAGCTTCGATCATGAAAAAATGGACGATGGTGAATTTGAACTTCACTTCACCGCATCGATCGAAAAAGGTTGGCATCTCTATTCCCAAAAACTGCCGGAAGGAGGTCCCATAGCCACCACGTTTCATTTTACCGGTCTGCCCGACGGCGTTGAAAAGATAGGCGAAATAAGTGCTTCTGCCCAGCCCGTGAAAGTCTTCGACAAGGCATTTAATATGGAGCTGGAATATTTTAGCAACTCGGTTACCTTTACGCAGATTGTGCGATTAAGCAATGATCAAACTACAAGCATTTCCGGCTATATCGAATACATGAGTTGCGACGACGAATCGTGCACGCCGCCCGCCGAAACAGAGTTTACCTTTATTGTCGGGAACGACAAAGCCCAAACAGCAAGCCCGGAAAGCGCCGCACCGATAAAGACCCAACTTGAAGAACCTGTAAAAAACGAACAGAAAAAAGAAAACGGGGGACTGCTTTTCCTGCTCCTTGCTTTTGTGGCCGGACTGGCTGCCGTGGTAACCCCCTGCGTGTTTCCCATGATTCCCATGACGGTTTCCTTTTTCATGCGGGGAAGCGAAAACCGCGGGAAAGCTATTTTTACCGCCCTTTTTTTCGGAGGTTCGATTGTATTTATTTTCGCCCTTTTGGGCGCTTTGTTCACATTTAATGTGTTCGGGGCCGATGTAGCCAACGTGCTGAGCACCCACTGGCTCCCCAATGCCCTTTTCTTCATTCTCTTTGTTGTATTTGCGCTGTCGTTTTTTGGTCTCTTCGAGCTGGTTTTACCGGGAAGCCTGGTAAATAAAACCGATGCCCAGGCCGATAAAGGGGGCTTGATTGGCGCCTTTTTTATGGCGCTTACCACGGTAATTGTTTCTTTCTCGTGTACCGGTCCGTTTATCGGTTCTTTAATTATCAGCGCTGTACAAGAGGGAGGATGGATGCCCCTTTTTGGGATGACTGCCTTTGGACTGGCCTTTGCTACCCCGTTTACCTTGCTGGCTTTCTTTCCCTCTGCTCTGAAGAAACTACCCAAATCGGGCGGTTGGCTCAACGAAATAAAAGTGGTTTTTGCCTTTGTTCTGACCGCTTTCTCCCTGAAATTTCTCAATGTGGTCTTCCTCGATTTCATGGGTCGCGACCTGTTCCTTGCCATTTGGATCACGCTCGCCATACTGCTGGGGATCTATCTGCTGGGGAAAATCCGTTTTTCGCACGACAGTGAGGTGTCCCGGATCGGTGTGGGCCGCTTGTTCCTTGTCATTGCCTCATTCACGTTTGCCATCTACCTGTTCACCGGCTTGCTTGGGGCTCCGCTCAAAGCGGTTTCATCCCTTTTGCCGGCCCAGGAAATCCGCATGGTAGCGTCAACTTCGGCACCCATAGCCGAACATCCGACGACTCTCTGCGGCCCGGCCAAATATGCTGACAAGCTGCATCTGCCCCACGGACTGACGGGCTATTTTGAACTGGAGCAAGGACTTGCCTGCGCAAAAGAGCAGAACAAACCGGTATTCCTCGTCTTTAAAGGGCATGCCTGCGCGAACTGCAAAAAAATGGAAAACACTGTTTGGGCTGAGCCGGAAGTTCTCGAAAAACTCCGAAATGATTACATCGTTATTGCCTTGTACACCGACGACCGTACCCCTTTGCCCGAATCGGAGTGGAAGGTATCGGCGACTAACGGGAAAACACTCAAGACGATGGGTAAGGTAAATCTCGACCTGTTGATTTCAAAATACAACATCAATTCCATTCCCTATCATGTAGTGATTGAACCCGGAGGGGATGAACATGTGCTCGAAGTTACATACAATGCCGAAGTTTTTAGCCGGTTCCTCGATGAGGGCCTCAATTAAGCGGTAAGCGAAACGAAAAATTCGATCCTTTACCGGGTGCGCTCTCTGCCGATACGGAGCCCCCGTGTTCGGTAATGATTTTTTGAACAATCGACAATCCCAGGCCCGTGCTTTTTTCATTGCCGGTAGGTTTGTTCTGTGTTGTTTGAAAAGGCTGAAAAATTCTTTCCAGCGCTTCGGCGGGTATGCCGGGTCCCTCATCCTTTACGGAAACAACAACATCCGTATCTTTTGACGAAAGGCTTACGACAACCCGGGTTTCCGGCGGTGAATATTTCAGGGCATTGCCGATCAGATTATCCAGCACCTGACGGATCCGGATCCGGTCGAGCGAAAGGAGCACGTCCTTTTCTGTTCCGGAATGGGTGAGATGGATTTGTTTTTTTTGGGCAAAAATCAGATGCGTTTCGCTTGCCTCCCGTACGAGTTCGTTCAGAAGGATTTTCTCTTTTTTCAATTCAATTTTACCGGCTTCGATGGCAGAAACGTCCAGTAATTCTGATAACAACGCTATGGCATCCTGCGATTGGTTTCGAATCAGCTCCAGATAGTGGAGTATTTCCCCTGGGGGCATTTCGGTCCAGCTTTCCAGGATCAAGTCGGAAAACGAATAGCACACACTCATCGGGCTACGCAAATCGTGGGCAGCAATGCCGAGAAAATGATTTTTTTCCTGGTTCAGTTTGTCCAGCTTCTGATTGGCGATTTGCAGCAGCTTTTTTTCCTTGATTAACTGGCGCTGCAAATTATTGATCTGCTGGTTTAGCAGCGTCATGCTCACATTTTGTTTCAACAACTGCGAGACATTCACTTCGCCCAAAACGAGCAATTCTCCTTCTTTCTGGTAAACAACGCCTTCGATGGAATAGTTGTTCGTCGATTCGTCGGCAAAGGTGATCATTCCGCGAAAGGGTTTTTCCCGGGTACTTTCCAGCATTTGGGATAGTGTTGGATTTACGAAATTGCCATCCGGTTTTCCCCGGCAGGCTAATTTCATGGCCGGATTGCATTCCAAAAGCTTTCCCCCGGTGTCGAAAAGAGCAATGGCCAGTGTTTTGCTGGTCAGGGCTGCTTCCAAAATTTCTTTGCTCCAATGGGAAAACATGGTCAGTCGGGAATGTTTTTCGAACGGTTCTCAGCCAGTTTTTCATCGGTACAGGCAACGAACGATGGAATGTTAACCTGAATCCAGATATATAGCTGTATTACATCCCTGTAACATTCCGGACTCAATTCCTTCCGGAAGATTTCGATCCAAGTATTCAGCTGGGCAGCAAAGTAACTGCTGTGAAACAAGCGGCTCCGATAGGTGCGAAAAGCCCAGAGTATGGTATCGACCAACATTTCCGCGTTGAAATTTCGCATAATCGAAAGCAGGAATCGTACCTGGTTGGCATGGTTATCCTTCATCATCGACAGGTTATTGGGGCCGATCAGCTCCGTAAGGTCGGGCCGGTTTTCCATCGCCCGGTTTAAGAGGGCCAGGTTCCCGGCCATTTTTTCCTCAAATTCATCGACAGCCTTTGTCGAAAAAGGCGCCAGTTTTTCAGCTTCGCTGATTAGTTCTTCCCGGTTCATATTCGTGCATATTTTTGATGTATTCTTCTGTTTCGCTCAGATCCCTCAGGAGAACAAACTTTGGGAATTTTTGCGGAATTTGCCCCGCACCGTGCCGGAATGCTTGTCCGCCAATCAGGATGCCGGTTTTGGGAAACGCGGCTTCAATTTCCCCGATCATTTTTTCCAGTGCCGGTAAATGAGAATAGACCGTGAGCGAAAGGGCAATCCGGTCGGGCTTAAGTGTTTGGGCAAATTCGATCAGTTCGTGCGCCGGAACACCCGCCCCGAGGAAGAAGGTATCCCAGCCGTTCATTTCAAATACATCGGCTACCATTTTGATCCCCACCTGATGCAATTCATTCTCGACACAGCCCAGAAGCACTTTTTTGTTCGAGCGTTCATCGGAAATAATTCCCTCGTAAAGTTCGTTCATGATCGATTCCGACAGTGCGGTGGCCAGGTGCTCGGCAGCCACGCTGATCCGGTTGTACTCCCAGAGCTCGCCAACCCGGTATAACGAGGGTCTAATTACCTGATCGTAGAGGATTTTGACCCGTTCTGTCGATCCGGAATAAGCCCGGGCAACGGTTGATCCTTTTTTCCGGTTTCCTTCGAGCAGCGCTTCCAGGAAAATGTTCCGGTCATTTTGTATATCGGTAAAGAGTTTCATTCAGCAACATTTGTACGCTCATTAAATGTACAAAAAAATGTAAGTCTGGGTGTGATCCCGAAAGAATGATCCCGGAAATTTCTTCCTTCGGGATGATTTCGCTTATCTTTGAGGAAAAAAGCAATGTTGTTTTCCTTTCAATCGATGAACCCAAACCGGATGCTGATCCGGGGAATTCTGTCTTTTGCCTTCGGGATAGCAGCTCTGGCCGTTCCGGGCTTAACCCTTGAGTTGGTCATTCAGGCCCTGGGGGCTCTTTTGCTCATCGACGGGTTGATAAACCTGCTCATCGTGCTATCGAAAAAGAAAGAAGACCAACCGGCATACCTGATTGTTCCCCGGGGTACCACCAACCTGATCATCGGTACGGTTTTGCTGCTTTTTCCTGCTTTTATGGTCGGGATTTTTGTGTTCATTATCGGTCTTGTATTACTGGTAGCCGGTGCCAGCCAGTTTCTGTCCCAGTTGTCGGGGCGAAGCGCGCTTGGTTTTTCCTGGGTGCTTACCCTCTTTTCTATGATTGCCCTGCTTTCGGGCGTGGTCATGCTCTTTAATCCCTTCGAAAGCGCCCAAACCATCCTGATCATTTTCGGGGCCGTAATTGCCCTTTATGGCGCCGGCGAAGTGATCGGATCGTTTCGGGTGCGCAGGTACCGGAAGGAGCACCCGCCCAAGGCACCCGATACGGTTGATGCAGAGTATGAGGAGGTTTGAGAAAAATTTCATGATACCATTTTAAGGATGAAGAGCATATGTGCATTTATTTTTAACTCTTTAATGAAAAGAATATTACTTTTTTCCTCTTTATTGTTTATTGGTACTGTACTTCATGCACAAATTGAAAAAACAATATTATGTTTTGCCGGCAGACTATCTTATTCTTTAACTATGAGCGAAAAAGAATCAATTGTTTCCCTTACAATAAATGGATTAATGGATGCTCGTGATTTTAAAACAATTAGGGATAGTCTGCCTTCATTGGTTGAACTAGATTTGAAGAATGTAATAATTGTAGCTTATAATGGTGAGGATGGAACTAATTATCATACAAAATACAATGCAAATGAATTACCTGATTTTGCTTTTTTTAATAAAAATAAATTGGAAAAAGTAATACTTCCGTCATCACTATTATCTTTTGGAGAGTCTGTTTTTTTATATTGTACTGGTTTAACTTCAATTGAGATTCCCCCTTTTGCTACTTCAATTGGATCATCAGCATTTAGTAGATGTACAAAATTGGAGTCTGTTTTCATGTCCCCTTTTTTGACGACAATAAAAGATTATGCTTTTTACCATTGTACAAGCCTTTCTCGTATTTCTATACCATTTTCTGTTACATCTATTGGTGAAAGTGCTTTTTGGTATTGTACTAGTTTATCTGAAATTTATATTTCTTCCAATGTTCGTTCAATAGAAAAGTATGCTTTTGGTAGATGTCCTGCTTATATTCATGTAGATGATAATAATCCATACTACTCCAGTATTGATGGAGTTTTGTATAATAAGAATCAATCTGAGCTTATTCAATGTCCTATATCAAAAGCAGGAGATTTTATTATACCTTCAACTGTGACTCGTATTATAGAATCTGCTATTTATCAGTGTGGTAAGTTGAAAAGAATTTCAATTCCTTCATCTGTAGAAATAATTGAAAGTTTTAATTTTCATTATTGCAATAGTCTTGTTTCAGTGAATGTAGATTGGCATATTCCATTTGACTTGCATTCAGCGCTTAAGCTTTTCAAAGAATCAAATATTACAAACTGTAAATTGACTGTGCCTTATGGAACTTATCGTCGTTACAAGAATGACTATATTTGGAAGGATTTTGGAAGTATTAACGAGAGAGATGGATTTTTTGTTGGTTGTGATTCTGTTAACCTTACAGTTTTTGACAAAAGCTGCAAGAGCATCCCAATTTTTGCCAATGTTCCCTGGGAGGTAGTCTCGGACCAAAGTTGGCTGACAGTATACCCAGCATTTGGCTTTGGGGATGACACTCTTTTTATACAGGCCAATGGTTATAATGAGGGCGAAAGACGGTATGGTACCGTCACTGTAAAGTCATCAGGGCAAGCAGACCATTGCATAAACGTAACCCAATTTTCAGGACTTGAGGTTGCTCCTTTGTCGGTTGTTTTAAATGCCAATGCCGGAAGTGGCACGAAAATAAACATTAACTCTGTTGTGTCATGGACAGCCTTATCAAACCAACCGTGGCTTAAAGTCATTCCATATTCTAATTCCCATAATAATAATGTTTTATTAATAGCAGATGAGAATTTTGGAGAGATTCGTAATGCAGTTGTTACGATTAAATCAAATAATTTAACTGACAGAATAGTTAATGTAAAACAAACTGGATTTTATAAAAACAATATCTTAATAAAACATATAAATGATCCAGTTGAGATTGACGGATTTCGAGATGAGATTTGGGATATAGTTTCTGAAGAGCCAATTAGAATTGACTTCAATTCAGAAAGAGCAACAATTGGTTACTCTTTTTGGAGGGCTCTTTATGATGAAACTTATTTTTACTGTATGATTGGTTGTAATGATGATGATCACTGGCCTGCATGGGAATCCGGTGGAAACTTCTTGGATTTCGATGGGATTGAGCTATTTTGGGATGTAAATGAGGTACTTAAAGATGGAATTGGAGCTGCTGTATCTAATTCAGGTCACTACCATTTTTCTCCGAAATTTATTGAGGGATACTATGATACTCCAATCACAATAAATCAACCCGAGCCGGGAAATGAAAATCCAGGAGGCACTTATGCATTTTCATTATCTGGTGAGGGTTATAGTATCGAAATGGCAATACCCTGGAAGAGTTTTTTAGACCGGAATGGGAATTACACAGGTCCTGAAATACTTTCATCCCGAGCCATAGGTTTTGATATTAAGATTGTTGATCAAGATGAAGGATATACTTATTCCCCGCAAAGGAAAAGTTGGCACAATACTGGAGAAATTGATGAATGCACAAATAATATGGATGTTGCAGGTATTATATATTTAGATAACGCAGTCAATAATTACAAAAGCCGACCTATATCCAATGCGGGTAGCGATCAAACAATATTTGAAAATGAACAGTTTACCCTTAATGGATCATTCTTTTCAGAAGCAGACCCTGATGAGATTATGTATTTATGGATTTCACCTGACAATATTTCGTTAAATAATGAATATTCAGCAACACCCGATTTTATTGCACCAAAGATTACAAATGATACGAGTCTTTTATTCAAACTAATTGTATACGATGGAATTGCATATTCTGAAATGGATTCAGTTATAGTAACTATTAGAAAGAATAGTATTCCTGATACCCTATCTTTATCCGAAGAAAATATGGTCTACGGGAGTGATGAATGTTTCAATGCATTAAGTGAAATTACTGTTGCTGGCAACGGAACAACAATTGATTTTGAGAATGGTTCTTCTTCCTTATTAATTGCAGGTCAATCCATTATCTTTTTGCCTGGATTTCATGCACATGAAGGGAGTTTTATGCATTCATATATCACATTAACAGGATCGTTTTGTGAAGATATCCCGAATCCATATTTGGTTCATTGTGATACGAAAAGCGAAAATTATCTCAACCAAAGAACAGAGATGAATTCCGAAATGGAAAAGTATGTTAAGGTTTATCCTAATCCTGGTGATGAGTACTTAATTGTTGAGCAACATAATTTCGAAGTCAACTCAAAAATAACAATTTACAACATAGTGGGATCAAAAATACTAACAATTAATGATATTAAACCGTTAACAGAGATATCGGTTTGTAATTTAAATAGAGGAATATACTTTTTGTATATTACAGATAGTAAACATGTTGCATGTAAAAAAATTCAAATTTACTAAGCATTGACATCACTCCCGATTTTAATGGGACACTAGGGGACACGTTATCTTATTCGAAAATCGTACTTTTTAATACAGGTAATAATGTGAGGTGTTATCAATGTTCAAAGGCTGCATGAATCAGGGGCTTGTTTTTGCCAAGCGTGTTGTCTTTGCCCAATAAAAAATCATCGGCAATGATTCTGAGCGTTTTCTGTACTGAATGAATGTTGGGTGTATTTGCTATCCAGTTAACATGTTTAAACCATTCAACGGAAAAAGAAATAAGCCGCTTTTCGACATCAGTTTCATTTGTCCGGGGAAATAGAAAAAGAGTGGGCAGATTGCTTCTCTGCCAATTTGCGGAGAAGCAATGACGCACATAATCAGATTATTGATGTATGGGGGAGGGTTGGTTGGCGGCGCAACCGCCAACCAACCCCTGAAAGAATTTCTCAAATACCTGTTTATAGCAAGCGTCGCGAAGCAATCTCTTGTTTTAACCGGGCAGCATGAAATAAAATATATTATATCTTTGTATCGGATGCATTTAAAAACCAAACCAATGAAACCAAAATCAAGCCTGATCTTCTTCTTTTTTTTCTGTGCCTTTATCCAACTCAATGCCCAGGATCGGAACGAACAATTCTGGAATGCTGCACGGGCCAACGACACTCTTTCCCTTAAACGATGGATTGATGAAGGAATGGATGTGAACACAGCCAATCATTATGGTGTTACTGCTTTAAGCTTCGCCATAGACAAAGGCCATCAGGAAGCCGTTCGCTTCTTGCTGGAACACGGTGCCAATCCCGACTTAAAAGATTCTTTTTATGGCGAAACTCCTTTAGGATGGGCAATATATCGTAAAAATCCGTCTGTAATAAAAACATTGATTGATCATGGGGCCGATTTATCCAATGAATATTTTGTCTTGGGCTCCCTTCAGATGGGTTTGTCTGAAATTGCTCTTTACATGATAGAAAAAGGAGCTCCCGGTGCCGAAAAAGCAGCCCAGTTTTGCATCAAAAATGGGGATGTGGATTTGTTTGAGAAGATCTTTCCCTTTTGTCGCATGGATGAACAAACCCTGTCGTCGGCGCTGGTTCTTGCCACGAGTGGAAAGCACGAAACGATTATTGCTGTTCTGAAACAGGCAGGAGCCCGTCTTCCTGAGAAAGGGGATGACGATCCGGTTTTGGAACTGAACGAAAACATGACCGGAGATTATTTGTCGGCAGAATTGAGTAAGGCAGAAGTAAGCATTCAGGATGCTGTTCTGATGGTTCGTTTTGACGGATCCCCTCTTTATCCATTAAAGCAAAAAGCAGGACTGTCTTTTGAGTTCGCCGAATTTCCCGGGGTAGAAATTATTTTCGAAGAAGTGGCCGGGCAGTATGTAGGCATGCGTTTACTTCAAAACGAACAAGAAACAAAATTTACCCGCAAGGACAAGGAGGCAGATCGCGTAAATGATCGGGTATACAGCGAAGAAGATGATTCGTTGTTTCACGTCGGGACACCCATAAACTGGGCTTCGTTCAGGGGAAACCAGGCAAGTGGCCTGGCCGATGGGCAACATCCTCCGGTAACCTGGGATATCCACAGCCCGGATAATCTCCGCTGGAAAACCTATATTCCCGGGCTTTCGCATGCCAGCCCTGTTATCTGGGGAAACAGGATCTTCATTGTTACTGCGGTGGGCAGGGATACAACAGCCGAGTACCGGGTGGGTTTATTTGGCGATGTAGATCCCGCCGACGATGATTCACCCCATGAATGGAAGATTTTTTGCCTGGACAAAGCCGGGGGACAAATTTTATGGGAACGAAAAGCCTATGAAGGAGTACCTCGTGTTAAAAGGCATATAAAAGGAACTCAGGCCAATGCCACACCCGTTACGAATGGCGAATATGTCGTTGCTCTTTTTGGTTCAGAGGGATTGGTATGCTACGATACCGAAGGGAACGAAATATGGCGTAACGACCTTGGGGTTCTCGATGCAGGATGGTTTTATAACGATGATACCCAATGGGGTCCCGCTAGTTCTCCCATAATTTATAAGAATACGGTTGTTGTTCAGTGCGACCGTTCAAAGAATTCCTTCATCGCAGCCTTTGACCTGAAAACCGGAGAAGAACGATGGAATACCCCGCGTGATGAAATTTCGTCATGGGGTACCCCGACGATCTTTTATGGGGATCGCGACGAATTGATTACCCATGCTACTCGTTACATCCGGGCTTATAATCCGGAAACCGGGGAAGAACTTTGGCGGCTGAAACCCAATTCTGAAATAACGGTTGCAACCCCGATTATTATGGACAGTTTGATTTTCATTACTGCAGGCTATCCTCCTGTTTCCCCTGTTTATGCCATTCTCCCGGGGGGATCAGGCGATATCTCCATACCCGACAGCCTCAATTCTGGCAAATATATCAAATGGAGAACCCTGAGGGGCGGCACCTATATGCCAACTCCGGTTGCTTATCAGTCATTTTTATACACTCTTGCGAATAATGGCGTGTTGTGCTGCTATGATGCGCTCACCGGTGAACGCAAATACCGGGAAGCAATTAAAAACGGGGGCGCTTTTACGGCATCGCCCATAGCAGCCGACGGGAAAATTTATTGCACCAGCGAACAAAAAGGAGTTTTTGTGATCCATGCCGGAGGGGTGTACGAATTAATAGCCAACAATCCCATCAATGAGATCTGCATGGCCACGCCGGCTATTTCCGATGGTTTGATTTTTATTCGTGGTCAACACCACCTTTTTTGCATCGGGCGCAAGAGATAATCCGGTTCAGGAGGAGGGACAGGTAACCGAAAGGATTTTCTGAGCATTTGCATCCGATGGTTTTACATCCCGTTTAGCAAATAGGCAAAAAACACCCCCAGGTAATTTCCAATCGCATACCCGATGACCCCACTGGTAATGCCCATCACAATAATCGTTTTATTTTTTCCTGACTTCTAACGTTTCGTAAATTTCCAACAATACAATTTGTAAATATCAGATATTTAAATATTTATTTTGAAAATTGGTGCATATCTACCGCACTAACGCGTATTTTTGCGGTATATATTCGTTCGCTGAAAAGTACTTGGAATGAACGACTATATTATCATTACGTGAAACCCGTATTTTCGTATGGAACATTACCGAAATACATATACAGGATAATTTGACTAAAGAAACCTTTGTATTTCGTTCGCCCATTAAGGAGATCCAAAAAAGTCAGCTTGCGACCCTAATTTCAAAATGGAATTTATTACCGCACTAAATGTTAGAACTCAGGAAAAACAATTGAAGTTAAAGACTTACAAAACCCAAATGCTCCATCAAGTACAATAGAAACCACTTCGGGAATTGCATAATTGCCTGATAATAAAATAGAACTGGCAGCCAATTCACTTAAGACTTTTGTATAAAAAATTCCACCGACACTCCAAAAGAAACGATTGGCTGGATCAACTTCAAACTCTGTATTGGGAGAAGAAAATGCAAAATCTTTTTCTTCTTTTTAGTTGCGACAGGTCGAATAATCTTTAACAAACTGTATGATTTGATCAATTGGCGGCTCCTTACTAAATTTGCCAATTCCTTCGTATTCTCCATTTAACATCTTTTCGGAAACGGTTGTACAGTCAATAACCATCTCAGCTAATTTCTTCTTTATATTAATATCATTGATGGAAATTCCCGTTTTCTCTCCTTCCTTATAAATAATATAATCATCACCTGACTTATATACTTTTAGTTTGTCCGTCATAAAGTATCTTAAGGCAAAACGAAGTTTGGCTCCTTTTATCAAGTACCCAGGATCTAACGCATCGGCAAGTGATTGGGGGCCATATTTGAAATTTATTACGTCATAAATTTCATTATCATCGATTTCGAATTTTATAATATCATTGGTTTTTATAATATCATACTTAAACCTCTTATTAATCGGATAATAGTGCTCAATCTGTTGTGTAATATCACCATCCAAACTAATAATATTTCCAGTACCACCCGCTGGTTCCAAACAACCATCCCTGAATTTAACAAGAAAATCACCTGTGAGGGTTTTACCATCACTTAAATACAATGTACCCCGAACATCTTCATCGTTACTTTTTGCAGAAAATCGAAAGATAGATAATCCCAATAATTGGTTTGCTATAACTCTTTCCTTAAGATGAATTGATTTTTCCTTGTATGTATAAGCATCCCCAAATGAGTTTTTAATTTCAATGCATTTGTTGAAATTTTCAACAGCTTTATCATATTCTTTTAATAGGAAATATGTCATTCCAAGGTTATGATATATAGCACAAGTAATATTTTTATTGATTCGAGCTTTTCTATTAGTAATATCAGATTCTGATAAAGCCATATTCCACTTCTCAATTGCAGGAGCTACTGCTACTTTATAGTCTGTGACATTCTGCTCATTATTTTTAATAATTTGAAAAGCTTTCTTCATTGAATCCTGGGCAGAGGTTAAATCGGAATAATCGAATTTGCATTTTTTAGGAACAACAATAGAATAACATGAAGGAGCCATTAACATACAGATAAATCCAAAATTATCATTTAAATAACTATTTGTATTTTTACAAAATTCTGTGAGTATTTCTCCGGGTAACCGTTTGATTTGAGAAGAGGAATACTTTAAAGCATCATTCCTTGAGCTTGCTCCTTTTTCATCCCATTTTTTTAAAACAGAATCATTTTTCGCATAATAAATTGTATCATTTCTATCTGTTAATGTTAGTGAATACTTAAATTTCATCTCTCCTTTGTACCCGTAAAGGGTATAACTTTTTTCAACACCATCAACTTTCTTTTTAATTGTATAAGAATAGACATCAAGACCATACGTTTCGAAAGGGAAAATTTCAATATGCAATTTGACATCAGCGGTACCCAAAGTGTCATTATCAATTTTCACTAAGCCCCCCAGAAAAAATTTTGAATATACGAAGTCAACAATTTTCTGATTCTCTGCTTTAACATCAACACTGAGGGTTTTGAACTCTTCAGGCAGCGGATTTAAAGGCAACTGAGTAACCCTGTATCTCCCTAATAATTCTTCTTCAATATTCTGTGAATAAGCACTTAATATGACACTTGATAAAAACAGGAGCACAATATACTTTTTCATAATGGTAAGGTTTTAAGTTATCAATAAAGCAAATCGAGAGTCTGAACATGTTAATAAAAAATTCATAAGAATAACAGAAAATCAACAATTTGAATTTGATTAAGTCCTTGGTTTTCGGATGACATTTTGTTATAAAGATAGTAACTTTTACCAAATGCATGAAGAACTTGTAACTGCATTCTTCCCGATTCTCCATTAGACAGGTTGTCACAGACGAGTTCGTGTAAACCCCTCGTTGCAAACGAGTCCCTATGTTCGGTTGAATATAATCCCATGTACCCTGTACTCTGTACCCACAGGTAGTGATTGATGATGTAAAGAGTCAGCACAAATTCAGTAAAATATGTTATCTTATATCCCTTTCAGCAGATAAGCAAAAAATACCCCCAGGTAATTTCCA
>DAIMEA010000011.1:0-24231 GCA_036725585.1 Prolixibacteraceae bacterium
GAATCCGGTAATCGAGCGAAGCATGATACCCGGTGTATAATTCGCCAATCCATATTGAATGTTCGAGGATGCGGTCTTCAATATAGAAATCCTCCGAAAAGGTGAAAATCCCGTTATTGGGACTCCAGTACCCAACGGTTAGGTTGAGCGAACTCTTTTCGTTAAGCGTTCGTTCATAACTCAATGAATAAGCGCCATAATTTACGCCCGACAGGCCAAATTTTACCGTATTGTTCTGGCTAAAACCTATTGTTGCCATAAACATAAAAAGGAACCATAGACTTTTTTTCATCGTTTTTTTTTTTTTTGTTAGATAATAAACAAACTAGTTGACAAAGAGTTTTGTGAAAAACATTCTTTTATTTATGACTGTGCAAAAAAAAATCAAAAAATGCTTTGCTGCATTACCCATGACAGATTTGTTCTTTTTTATTGACTTGGTCGAATTGCCTCCTGCTTTCGTTCGAAAATTCAGGGATATCCCTGAAAAGAGGGAAAGCCTTTAGCCTACCCATTGTAAAAATCATTTCAAAGAGCATTCATTACATTGATGGAATTTGCCGATACAAGGAACTCCTCGTCTCCCGATTTAACGGGATTCCCTCGGAATGATACCTTTTAACAACGATCACCTCCACATTTTGCCCAAAAATTTTGGGAAGAAACTCGGAGTGACACCTACTACGTGAAACTGTCTTTGGTGACGAATCGGGCATGCTGTCTGTCCATTTTTCTTTGTTTGCTTCTTCGTGTTTCCCTTCTTCCCGATAATCCAAGCGAAAAAGGAGTAGCCTGGATCAATAACGGGTTAATTTACCTATATTTAACGTGGTGTTTTTTTCACTTTCGTTGAGCGGTGTGTTGATAATGGCGATTTCACTGAAGCTGAGTTTCCATACATAGTTGTTCAGAAAAGGAGTTTCCGATTTTTTGCTTGGCTCGCCATAGCGTTCGGTAATCATTTTTAGCAAAGCAGGATAGTCATCCTTGTGAAAGGAAAGGATCACACCGGTAAAAAGGTCTTTTTTAAAACCATAAATAATGCTCAGGGTTTGAAAGCCTTCAAAGATCAAATCATCGTTTGGGCGGTTATAAGCCTTGAAGCCGGGATTCAATCCACTGTCCGGAACTAGATCAGCCCACATGGACGAACGGGGCGTATCCCAGTCGAAGCCTCTGAAACCTTTCATTTCCGTTTGGGAAAATGCAGTCATGCTCACAGTAAGAAGCAGAATGATAACTAACTGTATCATTTTTTTTTAAGATAAACTTACGCAATTCCTGCATAGGATTCCATTTTTTTGTGGTCTTTTTCAGACAATGATTTGCTGTTTTTTCTATTGAATAGTATTCCCCTTTCCCTTTTCTCCAAAACGGCAAAAAATCGGGTAGTGGTTTTTATTTCAAGGGCATACCCCGATCCTTGCGATAATCCCTGGGCGATTGATTCATCACTTTCCGGAAGAGACGGGAAAAATAAAAGGGGTCCTCAAATCCGATTTCCCTCGCCACATCGGCTACGGATAAGTTCTTGCTATCGAGTAAGCGACAGGAATGTTGTATTTTTAACTGGTTGAAATATTCCATGGGGGGAAAACCGGTCCGGCTTAAAAAAAGCCTCGAAAAGTAGGAAGCCGAAAGATTCACTTCATCCGCCAGTGCTTTGAGCGTTCGTTTGTTTTTCAGATTGTCCAACATGAAGTTAATGGCCTGACTTACCGGATCGTGGGTAATCGACTCGTTCAGGCTAACGTATTGCTGAATATGCGTGAACGTGGCGAGTAAGCGGGGCAGGCATAGATTTACATATTCCAGGATTTCAATTCCGTATCCCATTTCAAGGCATTTAAAAAGCTCATCAAATAAGGCAATCCTTTCGTTAATGCGCGAAGTAGGGCTCCTTTCAACCGGGAGGGCCTGTGAAACCGGGGCGGCAAAGTATTTCGCTTTTTCTCCGCCTACATGGATCCAGTAAATCGACCAGGGATTTTGTTTATCTGCATAATAAGTATGGGGCGAATGGGGGGGGATCATGATGAAATGTTGAGGCGACAGTTTGTGTCCTTTCCCGGATATTTCGACATACCCTTGTCCTTCAATCGTGTAAATAAGAATAAGCTGATCGATGCCTTTCGGTCGTTCGCGAAAATGATAAAGTGCGTGGGGATAGTAACCTATGTCGGTAATATGCAGATCGTGATACAGGGGCTGTTCCATTAGCTTCATCAGGATGTTTTTGGGTATAACGTAGCTCAATTGCCCGGGAAATCCTTCTTTTCGCTTCATCGTTGGTGCATTTTTGTTAATTTTTTTTTTGATGCCGATAAAAAATGAGAATCCAAAAAGCAATATGCCAAAATATTGCTGCGAGGTATCGCTTGGTAAAACTACAAAAAAGCACAATGGATAGGGCAATATTGTCCATGTTATCAGAAAATTCTTCATGGTTTTTTTCTCCATGTTCAGCTATTTTTGATCGGTAACAAATTGAAGCGAGAAATGAAACGTACAAATTTTAATCGGAAATTTATATTGGGTATTACAGCTGTATCGGCCATGGGCGGCTTGCTATTTGGTTACGACTGGGTGGTTATTGGCGGGGCAAAACCCTTTTACGAACGTTTTTTCGAAATCACTTTATCGCCTCATCTACAGGGGTGGGCCATGAGCAGTGCTCTGATTGGTTGCTTTTTGGGAGCCATAGGCTCCGGATATTTTGCCGACCGCCTAGGACGAAAAATGCTGTTGATTGCAGCAGCCGCCCTGTTTACGATTTCTGCAATCGGAACCGGAGCCGTAAACGATTTCACCGCGTTCATTTTTTTTCGATTAATTGGCGGTCTGGGCATCGGTTTGGCTTCGGCCATTTCGCCCATGTATATCGCTGAAATTTCTCCGGCTCCCATTCGTGGCCGACTGGTTTCGATAAACCAGCTTACCATTGTTTTGGGTATTCTGGCTGCCCAGATTACAAATTATCTCATTGCCGACAAAATGGCTCCCGATGCCACCGACTGGGACATACTTCATTCGTGGAACGGTCAAACAGGCTGGCGATGGATGTTTTGGGCCGAAACCATCCCGGCTTTGCTTTTTTTCATCCTCGCTTTTACAATTCCCGAGAGTCCACGCTACCTGGTAAAGATGGGGAAAAATGAGAAGGCTTTGTCCATCTTGTGCCGTATAGGCGATAAAACGTATGCCGAAAATGAAGAAAACAACATTCAGGAAAGCCTGAAAGAAGGTCGGAAAAAGGCATCGTTCGGTGATCTTTGGCATAAAAGAGTACGTCCGGTTTTGATCATTGGGGTCATTTTGGCCATTTTTCAGCAATGGTGTGGCATCAACGTCATTTTCAACTATGCCGAAGAGGTGTTTGTGGCTGCCGGTTATTCCGTTAGCGATATGCTGTTCAACATCATCATTACCGGTGCCATCAATCTGATTTTCACTTTTGTGGCTATGCGGGTAGTCGATAGTCTGGGGCGCCGGAGACTGATGCTCCTGGGTTCGGCGGGGCTGGCTGTCATCTATTTTATCCTGGGTGGAAGTTATCTGTTGCAATTCGATGGATGGGTAATCCTTGTATTGATCTTGCTGGGAATTGCCACCTATGCCATGACCCTGGCTCCAATTACCTGGGTTGTTTTGTCCGAAATATTCCCCAATCGCATCAGGGGCGCTGCAATGGCTGTTGCAACAACTGCCCTGTGGATCGCATGCTTCGTATTAACGTATACCTTCCCCATATTGAATAAACTCCTGAACGCGGGAGGTACCTTTTGGCTGTATGCGCTGATCTGCCTTTCGGGTTTTCTTTTCATTTTTAAGAAACTACCCGAAACCAAAGGCAAAACACTGGAGGAAATTGAAAAATCTATTTAAAAGGAAGAAAAACATGAAAGTTAAAGCCTGGCGGGAAAAAGTGGTCATTCCGACCTATAGAACAGGAAGTCCTGAAAAAAACCCCGTCTTTCTCGAAAATAGGGTTTACCAGGGCAGCAGCGGTGGGGTGTACCCCTATCCGGTGGTTGAGAAAATTTTTGATCAAAAAGAAGATAAGGAATGGAATGCCCTGTACCTCGAGAACAAATACCTGAAAATAATGATATTGCCCGAATTGGGCGGACGCGTTCAAATGGCGTACGATAAAATCAAAAAGCGTCATTTTGTGTACTATAATCAGGTAATAAAACCCGCCTTGGTTGGCCTGACCGGACCCTGGATTTCGGGGGGTATTGAATTTAACTGGCCCCAACATCATCGGCCTTCAACGTTCGACCCGGTCGATTCGATGATTGAAACGAACCCCGACGGCAGCATCACCATTTGGTGCAGCGAAATTGAACGAATGTTTCGTACCAAAGGAATGGCCGGTTTTACGCTTTATCCCGACAAAGCCTATCTCGAAATTCATGTCAAACTGTATAATCGCACCCCTCATCCGCAAACCTTCCTTTGGTGGGCCAATCCGGCTGTTAAGGTAAACGACCACTATCAGTCGGTATTTCCTCCCGATGTGCATGCTGTATTCGACCATGGAAAGCGCGATGTTTCAAGTTTTCCCATTGCCACCGGAACATATTATAAAATGGATTATTCGGCCGGTGTGGACATTTCGCGCTACAAAAACATACCGGTGCCAACCAGTTTTATGGCCATAGCCTCGAAATACGACTTTGTTGGGGGTTACGAAAACGATACCCGGGGCGGTTTACTGCATGTGGCCGACCATCACCTTTCGCCCGGAAAAAAGCAGTGGACGTGGGGAAACGGCGATTTCGGCCAGGCCTGGGACCGCAATCTTACCGACGATGACGGCCCCTACATTGAACTCATGTGTGGCGTATACACCGACAACCAGCCTGATTTTAGCTGGTTGCAACCCTTCGAGGAAAAGAGCTTTAAACAATATTTTATGCCCTATCGAGACCTGGGCAGGGTGAAAAATGCCACCCGAAATGCGCTGATCAATCTCGAATTCGAACCAACGGGTATTCGTCTTAAAGCATATACTACCGGGGATTATTCTGGCGCCTGCATCACGTTGAAATCGGGTAACCAGGTTGTTTATAAAAAAGTTCTTGACTTTTCCCCCTACATGAGTCTGGACGAATGGATCGAAGTGAATGTCGATCCCGCCGATTGTTTCGTGTCCTTGTGTTGCTGCGATGGTAACGTGTTGGTTGACTGGCAAAGTGAAGCCTTGGAACAAAAACCGCTGCCCGATCCGGCAAAAGCGGCAAAAGATCCCGAAGATATCTCCTCGATCGAACAATTGTACCTACAAGGCCTTCATTTGGAACAGTACCGCCATGCCACCTACGATCCGGTAGCCTACTACCTCGAAGCCCTGAAGCGCGAACCCGGCGACATACGCAACAACAACGCTATGGGCTTGTGGTTGTTGCGCAAAGGTAAGTTTGCCGAAGCCGAACCCTATTTCCAAAAGGCTGTGGAAACACTTACCGAACGAAATCCCAATCCATACGATGGGGAAGCCCTTTATAACCTCGGATATTGTTTGCGCATGCAGGCAAAAATTGATGCAGCGTATGAATGGTTTTTTAAAGCCGGCTGGAACGGAGCCTGGCAGGACTGCACTTTTTTTCAGGCGGCGCAAATCGATTCGTTGCGGGGGAATATCGAAAAGGCACTTGAACTGATCGATCGTTCGTTGTGGCGTAATTGGGTCAACCATAAAGCCCGGCATTTGAAAGCAATGCTTTTGCGTAAAACACAGAGAAGGGATATGGCCCTCAAACTTATTGAGGAGTCGCTCGAAATGGACCGATTTAACGTTGGTTTGATGTACGAAAAATATGCATTGACCCACAACGAGACAATATTGCAGCAGCTTAAGGAATTGATGCGCGATAACGTACACAATTACATCGAGTTTGCGCTCGATTATGCTATGGCTGGCTTCTACGATTCAGCGATCAATTTCCTCCATCTTTACCTGGAAGGGAAAGAATCCGTTTACCCTATGGCCTTATATTTCATTGGGTACTTTTATTCCTTGCAAGGCAAACATGAAAAGGCCTCTGAAACTTTTTACAAAGCATCGAAGCAAGCCCCCGAATGCTGCTTTCCAAATAAACCCGAAGAATTACTGGCCCTGCAACAAGCCCTTGTTTCGAATCCCAACGACGATAAGGCATGGTTTTACTTGGGCAATTTCTGGTATGGGGCAAGGCAACACTCCGATGCAGCCGCTTGCTGGGAGAAATCGCTTGCCTTAAACGATGCCTTTCCAACCGTGCATCGCAACCTGGCTCTGGCCTATTACAACAAGCAAAAGCAAGAACAAACAGCCCAAAACCTGCTCGAAAAAGCGTTTGCGCTCGATCCCTCCGATGCCCGTGTGCTGATGGAGCTTGATCAATTGTACAAAAAGCGCAACGTTCCGGCTGACGAACGATTGGCCCTTCTCGAAAAACATCCCGACGAAGTAGACTTCCGGGACGACCTCTATCTCGAAAGAATTACATTGTATAACCTTCTGGGACAGGAAGAAAAAGCTCTTGAATTGTTGATGCAACGTAGGTTTCATCCCTGGGAAGGTGGGGAAGGAAAAGTAACCGGCCAATACCTCTTCAGCCATATTGAGCTGGCCAAAGCAGCGATGAAACAAGCTCTTTTCCAAACAGCTATAGTGCATTTACGGGCATGTTTTACCTATCCGCACAATTTGGGAGAAGGAAAGCTATATGGCGCACAGGAAAACGATGTATTCTATTGGCTGGGCTGTGCCTACAACGGTTTGGGCGAAAGCAAAAAAGCAAAAGAAGCCTGGGAAAAAGCAGCTGTGGGATATAACGAACCAGGGCCTGCCCTGTACTACAACGACCCGCAGCCCGATAAAATATTTTATCAGGGACGGGCCTTGCAAAAACTGGGACGAGAGGCCGAGGCAAACAGCCGTTTCGAAAAATTATGGCGATATGGCGAAAAACAGCTTTCAATTCCGTTTAAAATGGACTATTTTGCCGTATCGCTTCCCGATTTATTCATTTTTGAGGACGATATGCAGGAACGACACGAACAACATTGTCATTTTTTAATGGCATTGGGATATTTGGGCCTGGGAAACAAAGAAAAAGCCCGGGATGAATTCAGCAGGATACGTACAAAAAACCGATACCACATTGGGGCACATGTTCATAATAAATTACTTCAACAGGAAATGTAAAGGTTCCCCGATCCGGAAACTGGGTTTCGGGATTTTCTTCACGATGCTTTGTTCCTTTCTTTTCACTATAACCGCATGCCGGCAAAAGGAGGAACAAATACTGGATCTCTCCGGCGAATGGAATTATCAACTCGATGAGCATGAAACAGGTGAAACCGAACAATGGTACCGCTCCGATTTTTCCGCAACGATTACCCTTCCGGGCGCATTGAGGGATAAGGGTATTGGTCGGGAACCCGATCTTGAAACCGATTGGACCGGTAGTATTTACGATAGTTCATGGTATTTCAATCCGGCTATGGAAAAATACCGGCAGAAAGGGAATGTGAAGTTTCCTTTTTGGCTCACACCTGTAACGCATTATAAAGGTATGGCCTGGTTTCAGCGCGATGTTGAACTACCCTCGTCCTGGGAGGGCAGCGATCTTGTTCTCTATCTTGAGCGGCCCCACTGGCAAACCAACGTATGGTTCGATTCGGTAGCAATCGGTAGCGACAACAGCCTTTCGGTTCCGCATCGCTTTGTAATTCCTTCGAAAATGGCCACCCAAGGGCTACACCGTCTCACCATCCGGGTCGATAATGCCATTCGAGAAATCGACCCGGGCATCAACTCCCACAGCATTTCCGACCATACCCAGGGCAACTGGAATGGCATTGTGGGCGAAATGAGATTATTTCGACAAGCTGAAGTGCATATCGTAAAGGTGAAAGTTATACCCCAACTGGCCCAAAAGTCCATCGAAATAGAAGTGCAACTAAACCAAGCACCTGAACATGCCCGGCTTCAATTTGATATTCGGGGTATCAACCATCCGGATCAACGATCGGCTATTACTGAAACCTGGAACAGGGACACGACCCGGCAGTTGTTTGTTATACCCATGGGGAACAATTTCAAAACCTGGAGTGAATTTGAACCCAATGTATATGAACTGACCTTGTCGTTGAAAACCAATTCCGGCCTGGCGGATGTCCAAAAAGTACCCTTTGGAATGCGCGAATTCACAATAAACGACAAGCATTTTGAAATCAACGGCATCCCGGTTTTTTTGCGGGGAACGACCGAATGCTGTGTTTTTCCGCTTACGGGCTATCCGCCTACCGACGAAAAAGAATGGACCCGTATTTTTTCGATCTGCCAATCATTTGGTCTCAACCACATGCGTTTTCATTCGTATTGCCCCCCCGAGGCAGCTTTCTGTGCCGCCGACAAAGCCGGAATTTATCTGCAGGTTGAAGGCCCCAGTTGGGCCAAGTACTCCACCGCCCTGGGCTACGGAAAACCCATCGATGCATACCTGATGCAGGAAACCCAACGAATTATCGACACGTATGGTGATCACCCCTCTTTTGTGATGATGGCTTATGGGAATGAACCCTCGGGACGTTATGTGGGCTACCTTGAAAACTGGGTCGATCATTTCAAACAATACGACTCCCGGATAATGTACACAGGTGCTTCAACCGGACGCAGCTGGGCCATCATCGAAAAAAGCGATTTCATTGTGCGTTCTCCGCCCCGGGGTTTGGAATGGAAAAGCCGTCAACCCGAATCGTTCTTTGATTACCGCGACAAAACCGAGAACCAGCAACGTCCCTATGTTACGTTCGAAATGGGTCAATGGTGTGTTTTCCCTAATTTCCGGGAAATCGACAAATATACCGGATCGTTGAAGGCAAAAAACCTGGAACTCTTTCGCGAAGACCTTGCTCAACACCACATGGCCGATCTTGCGGAAGATTTTATGATGGCCTCGGGCAAGCTGCAGGCCTTGTGCTACAAACAGGAAATTGAGGCGACCCTTCGAACACCCAACCTGGCCGGTTTTCAATTGTTAAGCCTGAACGATTTTCCCGGGCAGGGAAGTGCTTTGGTGGGTGTACTGGATGCTTTTTGGGATGAGAAAGGTTACATCAATGCCTCAGAATTTCAATCGTTCTGCAATAAAATTGTTCCCCTCATCCGGGTCGAAAAATATACGTTCGAAACGCACGAGACTTTTAAAGCCGGGCTCGAAGCAGCCAATTTTTCAGGCAGAGTGCTAAAAAATACTGCGATCGAATGGAAATTTACCAACGATTCGGACAGTGTGGTAAAAGAGGGCACTATTCATGTAGCTTTACTCCCTCAGGGTAACTGTAACAAAGTAGGACAGTTGGAAATACCGTTGGACTTTGTTGAAAAAGCGTCAAAACTGACTCTATCGATAGCCCTTGGAGAATACCAGAACCGTTGGAATGTATGGGTTTATCCTACTTCACCCGAAAAAGCAGATGCCGAAAATTTATTCGTTGCCGAAAATCCGGGTCACGAGGTTTGGAACGCTCTCGAACAAGGAGAAAAAGTTTTGTTGCTGGCTGCCGGCAAGGTTGAAAACGGGAAGGATGTGGAACAATATTTTACACCGGTATTCTGGAACACTTCGTGGTTCCGGATGCGCCCCCCACACACTACCGGCCTGCTTATTCAATGCGAAAACCCGGTGTTTGACGATTTTCCCACGGATTATTACAGCGACCTTCAATGGTGGGAGTTGACCAACCGGCAACAGGTGATGAACCTCGAAAACTTTCCGGCTGATTTCCGGCCCCTTGTGCAGCCCATCGATACCTGGTTCCTGAACCGCCGCCTGGCCCTTTTGTTCGAAGCAAGGGTAGGAAAGGGGAAACTGTTGGTTTGCAGCGCCGACATAAGCAGCGATCTCACGCACCGGATTGTAGCACGACAGCTCCGGCAAAGTATTCTTAATTATATGAATTCCGATCGGTTTTCTCCATCAAAAACCATTGATTATGCATTAATTGAGGAACTTTTTGACGTTAAAGAACGCGAAAGCTGGAATTCATATGTTCATGAAAATCCGTAGATGCGTGCAAAACCTGTTCTGTGTTATTGAGAAGGAACCAGTATGCTAGAATCAGACCGTGAAGCAGAAAAATTTTCAATCAATCCAGGGACAACCTGCTGAAAGAAAACCGTAAAGTCATACAGCTCGTACAGAGCCTATACAACCGATATAAAACCGATACACCATGTGTTTAAAAAAAGTAATTACCCTGTTGATCGTTATCGTTGCCACACACGCGCTTCATGCCCAGACTAGGTACAAGATTGATATCAATCAACCCGAGATGTCAATTATACGAGGCCATCTCGATCTGGGCGGAGACAATCCTTCCGGAGAAACCATTTCGGTCAACAGTGTGTACATCGAAAAAGCCGGCAAACCGTTTTTCCCCATTATTGGGGAATTTCATTATTCCCGCTTTCCGGAAACCGGGTGGGAGGAAGAAATTTTGAAGATGAAATCGGGCGGTATTAATGTAATATCCACGTATGTGTTTTGGAATCTGCACGAGCGTACCGAAGGACAATTTGACTGGAGTGGCGATCTGAATCTGAGAAAATTCCTGCAATTGATTGAAAAACACCAGCTCTATGCGATTGTTCGTCTTGGGCCTTTTTGTCATGGAGAAATACGCAACGGGGGTATCCCCGACTGGCTCTATGGCCGTCCGTTCGAAATCCGCAGCAACGACCCCGGATACCTGGACTATGTGGAACATTTATACGAACAAATCGCCGCTCAGATGAGCGGATTGCTCTATAAAGACGGTGGTCCGGTAATCGGCGTTCAACTCGAAAACGAATACCAACACTCCGCCGCTCCCTGGGAATGGTCTTATCCGGGCAGCAAAAAAGAACGTACCGTGGCCAATCGCGACGCCGCTCTGGCGCACGATCAGATTACCGTTAGCGAAGGAAAGAATCCCTGGGCCGAATACGGGAAATTGCACATGGCCAATCTAAAAAGAATAGCGAAGGAGAAGGGCATTGATGTTCCTATATATACAGCCACTGGCTGGGGAAATGCAACCATTGTTGAAAAGGGCAGCATACCGGTCACAGCCGGTTATGCCTATCCGTTTTGGGCCGATCCTTTCCCCTCGGGATTTTATCTTTTTACGGACCTAAAGAACCATCCCGATTACAGCCCGGTAAGTTATAATACCGAATGGTATCCCTCCCTTTCGGCCGAAATAGGTCCGGGTATTCAAATAAAATACGCCCGTAGGCCCATCGTCGAATACGAAAGTGTTGCCCCCCTGATGACCCGCATCGTGGGAAGCGGTTCAAACGGCATTGGTTACTACATGTATCACGGTGGTTCAACACCTCAATTCGAAGGAAAATTTTACAACGAGGAGGCCAACGGGCTGCCGCGTGTTCATTACGATTTCCAGGCGCCCATCGGACAATACGGCCAGATACGCGATCATTACAAGCACCTGAGAATGCTTCATTCCTTTTTGACCTCATGGGGCGATATTCTGGCTCCTATGAAAACTGTGCTGCCCGAAACAAATGCCGCCATTCAGCCCAAAAACAACGAAACGCTTCGATATGCTGTGCGCTCTTACGGTAATTCAGGTTTTGTGTTCATTGTGAATTATCAGGATCATGCCGAAGTAAAACCCATCAATAATGTTCGTATCGAGTTGGAAACAAAAAACGAAACCATCGCCTTTCCCGCCAATGGCAGTATGGACATCCCGAAAGGATTGAGTGCCGTTTTTCCCTTTAACCTGGAACTCGGTGCCGCTGTAGTCCGGTCGGCGACCGTTCAACCGTTCACCCTTTTGAAACAAAGAGAAGGCACCTATGCTGTTTTTTACATCCTCAAAGGGATTGAACCTTCGCTGCACTTTTCATACCCAACAAAAATCACCCGTCTGGAAAACGCTCTCCTAAGTTCAGATTCACATATTGTAACGGTAAAACCCGTTATGGATGGCCCGTTCTCGTTTGTAGCAAATGGTGTCAACTTCCTGGTGATCACCAACGAAATGGCTATAAACGCAATTGTCGCAAACGAACAGCTTTTTGTTTCGGACGCTTTGGTGCTTGCGAACACCCACGAGCTTGAATTGATCAGCAAAAATACCCATAACCTGCTGCATGTTTTCCCGGCAAAGGGAAACACTCTTGAGGCCAACAATGCCCAAGTCCGAAAGGTCGCCCCTCTGTTCGAAGGTTTCGAAAGCAATGCCATTGTTTTTCGAAAATTTGAGCCAAATGTGGAATTCAAAAAAATCAGCAACCAAAAGTATACACTGAACGTGCTTTCGGATTTTTCGGAGGTAAACGATGTCTACCTGATTATGGATTATGTGGGCGATCGGGGACTGGCATTTATCGATGGTCGTTTGGTTTGCGATCATTTCTACCACGGGCGCAAGTGGGAAATCGGATTAAAATCCTTTGCCAGGCAGTTAACGAACCGGGAATTGCTTTTGTTTTTTCACCCGATGCATTCCGATTATCCCTATCTCATCGATCTTCAGAACCTTCCAGCCATTGGTAAACAGGGCTTTCTGGAAGTGAAAGGATACGAGATGCTACCGGAATATAAAACCCGGATTGTTTTTCGGTAAAGCAATTGCCTGTTCGCGGGGCAAAACATAAAATATTACTGCTTATCCGATATTTGTCGTTGTCTGTGTTAGTTTCGCTCACAGGCCGATGGACTTCCTGTGTACGTCGTATCCTCCCTATTTGTCCTGTATTCAGTAATTTATTAAGCATTTGAAACATAATTAACCAAGTGGTTAAAAAAAATGGTTAAATAATTTGTTTTGTTTTTTTGGGTTCTCTATCTTTGACCAAAAGATTTAACCATGTGGTCAATTTTAAGATTGAATAATTATGAATGCTTTAAAGATGGATACCCAGGAAAAGATCATCAAGGTTGCCCATGAGGTCTTTGTCGAAAAGGGCTTACAGGGGGCCCGAATGCAGGAAATAGCCGATCGCGCCGGAATCAACAAAGCGTTGCTACATTACTATTTCCGTTCGAAGGATCAATTGTTTGATGCTGTTTTTCAGAAAGTGATCAACGAGGTTTTGCCCGATTTTGCCCAAACCATTCGCAATGTCGACGATGTTCCGAAGCTGATTTTTTCCTTTGTATCGTTTTACAACCAGTTTTTTCAAAAGAATCCGCAGTTTCCCCAGTTCTTTTTTCACGAGATCTGGCAGAATCCCGACCGGATTGCCCATGTTATTCTCGCAGAAGAAATCCATCCCGATCGCATGTTGCAAAATCTGAGGAGTCGGCTGCCCGATGTATATCCTTCGGAGTTTCTTCCGCAACACATGATCGCGAACGTGATGGGGATGTGTCTGTTTCCGCACATTGCCCGCCCTCTTTTTCAACGAATCTTTTTTCAGAATGATGAAAAGGAATACAACCGTTTTTTGTCGGAGCGTACTGATTTTCTGATTCAAATGCTGAAGGGTCTGGGCGAAACGCACAATCCCGAAATGGATGTTCGTCCTTCAGACGACTTTTAAAAACCGATAAACAAGAAGTTATGAAACGATTGCTTGTTTTTTTGTTGCTTACGGCTTTCTTTCACGTGCATGCCGCTGAGCCGATTACCCTGAAACAATGCAGGGAGTGGGCCCGGGACAACAATCCCCGCATGAAACAGAGCGAATTACAGGAAGCCATTACCCGTTTACGGATACAAACGAACCAGGCAGCCTGGCTTCCACAAATCGACCTGAAGGCTCAGGCTACCTATCAATCGGAGGTGATCTCTATCGATATTCCCATTCCGGGAGTGACCATCGATGGGCCTGCAAAGGACCAGTACCGGGTTTACCTCGATGTGAAGCAAACCTTATGGGACGGAGGCTTGGTCCGGGAGAAAAACAGCCTGGAAAAAGCTTTACTGGAAACCGATTGTCAAAAACGGGAAATCGATAACAGGCCCTGGATCGTGCAGGTCGATGAAATCTACTTTGGCCTTCTTCGTGCTCGTTTAAACGAACGGATCCTCATTGCCCGGACTGAAGTTCTTAACCAGCAGCTATCCCGGATGGAAAACGCGAAGAAGGAGGGCGCCGTTCGGCAAAAGGATGTCGACATGCTGAAAGCGGAACATCTTTTGCTTCATCAAAAGAGGATCGAAAATGAATCGCTGGGAACTTCTCTATGCCGGGTTCTTTCGGTTATAACCGGGCGAAGTATCCCCGACACGCTTGTTCCGGAACTTCCCGACATTGTCTCCATCCGGGCGAACCAATTGCTCCGGCCGGAATACCGGTATTTCGAATTGCAGCAAAAACAGATCGACCAACAAAGCCGGCTTCTTTCTGCTGCCCGCAATCCGGTTGTTTATGCGTTTGGTCAGGCAGGCTATGGACGTCCGGGGCTGAACATGCTCAGTGCCACATTCGATCCGTATTATCTGGTCGGGGTGGGGCTTACCTGGCGCGTTTTCGATTGGAACACAACCCTTCGCGGGCGCAAGATCCATGCACTGCAGCAGGAGGCGATCGGAACCCTTCGTTCCGGATTTCAACAACAACAGGAGGTACAGCTTGCCGAAGCACTGGAGAAGGTTTCGCGGATCGAGAAATTACTTGAAACCGATCGGAAGATGCTCGACCTTCGCCGTTCGATTGCCCAGACAGCAGCCTCGGAACTGGAAAACGGTACCCTCACGGCAACCGATTACCTGATCGATCTAAATGCCGAAACGATGTCCGAAATCGGCTATGAATCGCGAAAAATAGAGCTTTTACAGGCTCAATATTCTGTTAATACCCTTTTGGGAAACGATTAAACCAACGATACGATGAAAAAAATTCTATGCTTACGAAACGCTTATTTGATGGCTGTTTTGCTTGTTGCAACCTTCGCGTGCGATTACCGCAGTGATTTATCCGATGCATATGGAAATTTTGAAGCCGACGACCGGATCATTTCCGCCGAAACAACCGGAAAAATCCTTTACTTCAACGTAGAAGAAGGTGACCGTGTTCGCGCTTGTGCACCCTTAGGGCTGATCGATACCCTTTCGTTTTCGCTGCAACAAGACCAGCTCGAACGGCAGGAGGAAGCCATCCGGTCGAAAATCGATGGCATCCACGCCCAAATAGCAACTTATCGACAACAGGAAGAAAATGTACAGGTTTCGTTCCGAAGAGTGGAAAACCTGGTTCAAACCGGCGCCGCAACGTTGCAGCAAAAGGATGAACTGGAAGGACAGCTTAAACTGATTGGCAAACAAATCGAAGCAGCAAAAACACAAATCGCATCGGTTCAGAAGGAACTGGGTGTGGTTCAGGCCCAAAAAAATCTTCTCTCCGACCAGTTTCGTCGTTGCATCATTGTGAGTCCTGTTTCGGGAACCGTTCTCGAAAAGTATCTCAAAAACGGTGAGTTGGCGGTTGCCGGGAAGCCCTTGTTCAAAATGGCCGACTTGTCGGAGCTGATTTTGCGCTGTTACATCGATGGAGACCGGCTTTCTTCTCTTCGTTTGGGCGATGAGGTCTCGGTTCTGATCGATGCGGCAGAAGGGAAAACCGATACGTTAACGGGTATTGTTTCCTGGATATCCGACGAAGCCGAATTTACGCCCAAAACAATTCAGACCAAAAAGGAACGGGTCAACCGGGTGTATGCCGTAAAAATTCGTGTACCTAACGACGGGCGGATCAAAATGGGTATGCCCGGTGAAATGAACATTCGCCCGAACCCGCATTCATAAAACACCGCGATGATCCGTTTCGAAAATATATCGAAAGCCTTCGGGACGATAACCGCTGTGGACCGGGTCTCTTTTCAGGTGAACAGAAACGAGTGCTTTGGTCTGATTGGTCCGGATGGTGGCGGAAAAACCACCCTGTTGCGGATGCTGGTAACCTTATTGAAACCCGATTCTGGTTCCCTGACCCTGGATGAAACCGATGTTGTAGCCGGGTACCGCGATATCCGGAACAGGGTGGGGTATATGCCGGGTCGGTTTTCGCTCTACCAGGACCTGACGGTTGAAGAAAACCTCGCATTTTTTGCTTCTGTTTTTGGTACGACGATTCGGGAAAACTACGCAATCATCGAGCCTATTTACAGGCAGATAGAGCCTTTTCGAAAACGGAGGGCCGGAAAACTATCGGGAGGGATGAAACAAAAACTAGCCCTTTCGTGTGCCCTGATCCACCGACCGGAACTGCTGGTGCTCGACGAGCCAACAACGGGCGTGGATGCCGTATCCCGGCGTGAATTCTGGGAGATTCTTTCCGGATTAAAGGAAGCCGGCATTACCATCGTGGTTTCGACACCCTATATGGACGAAGCCTCTATGTGCGATCGCATTGCCCTTCTGCAACAGGGGAGAATCCTCTCGATCGACACCCCCGGAAACATGATCAAAACCCATGGTAAACCGATCTTTCAGGTGAAAGCGACGGAACGCCATTCCCTGATTTCCGAACTTTCGGGCTGGGATCGCGTGGCAAGCGTTTATCCCTTCGGGCAATCACTGCATGTAACGCCCCTTGATTCATCGCTCGGTGAATCGGATGTTCGGGCTTTCCTCCGGAACAAAGGGTACAACGATGTTTGGATAGAAAGGGGAACAGGCGGAATTGAAGATATTTTCATGGATCTTATGGTGCAACAATAAGCGCGGACGAAATGGAATCAAACGTAAATAATGTCGTCATTGAAGTGGAAAACATGGTCAAACGCTTTGGCTCCTTTGTTGCGAACGATCGTTTAACTTTTCGGGTTAACAAAGGGGAAATCTTTGGATTTCTGGGAGCCAATGGCGCAGGGAAAACAACTGCCATGCGGATTTTGTGCGGACTTTCGGTTCCTACTTCCGGAAAAATCATGGTCAATGGCTTCGATGTTTACCGGCAAAGCGAAGCCATCAAACAGAGCATCGGGTATATGAGCCAGAAGTTTTCCCTCTATGAAGATCTGACGGTGGCCGAAAACCTCCGTTTTTACGCGGGAATTTACGGCCTGAAGCGCAAAGAGCGAAAGAAAAAAGAAGCCGAAATGCTCGAACGTTTGCAAATGCCTTCGATTAAAAACCAGTTGGTTGTTTCTCTTCCACTGGGTTGGAAACAAAAACTGGCCTTTTCGATTGCCCTGGTTCACGATCCGAAAATTGTTTTTTTGGATGAACCAACCGGAGGAGTCGATCCGATTACCCGGCGGCAATTCTGGAACATGATTTATGAAGCATCTTCCCGGGGCATTACGATGTTTGTTACTACGCACTATATGGATGAGGCTGAGTATTGCGACCGGGTATCCATTATGGTCGACGGGCGAATTGAAGCGCTCGACACGCCGGCCGGACTGATGAAAACCTATGGAGCAGAAAACATGAACGAAGTTTTTCTTCAATTGGCACGAAAACCCAAAACAGATCAAACAACGTAACCGAAAAGCATCATGAAGAACACAAAACACCGGCTCATGGGTTTTATCCGGAAAGAGTTTTTCCACATCTTTCGCGACCCACGTACCCTGTTGATCATTATGGGTATACCCATTTCGCAGTTGTTGCTTTTTGGTTTTGTAATTACAACGGAAGTGAAGGATGTGAAACTGGCTGTTTACGATCCTTCGAAGGACGATGTGAGTGCCCGCCTGGTTCAAAAACTGACCTCCACCGGATATTTTGAGCTGGTGGAAAACCTGGAAAGCGACCAAAACATCGGGGATATTTTTAAAAAGGGGAAAGTAAAAGAAGTGCTGGTTTTTGAAAATGATTTTGGGAGGAAACTGCAGCGTGGGGGAGAAGCCCGCTTACAGTTGCTGGCCGATGCTTCCGATCCGAATGTAGCCCGGATTGTTTCGGCCTATACCCAGGGAATCATTCGCGATTTTATCCGCGACCAGCAAATGCTCCCCAACTTGCCCGTGAAAATTACGCCCGAGGTCCGGATGTATTATAACGAAGAAGCCCGAAGTGTGTTCCTTTTTGTTCCCGGCTTAATGGCGCTGATTATGATGCTGGTTTCGGCCATTATGTCGTCGCTGTCGATTACCCGGGAAAAGGAGCTGGGCACCCTCGAAGTATTACTCGTATCGCCGTTACGGCCCATCCACATCGTTCTGGGGAAGGTGGTGCCTTATCTTTTGCTTTCGTTTGTCGATGCACTGATCATTGTTGCGATGGCCAACTGGGTATTCCTGATGCCGGTACATGGCAGTCTCGTATTGTTGCTGGCTGAATGCTTCCTGTTCATTTTTCTTTCGCTGAGCCTCGGTGTGCTCATTTCGACCGTGGCCCCCACGCAACTGATCGCCATGTTCATGGCCATGATCGGCCTGATGTTGCCGACTTTGCTGCTTTCGGGTTTTATTTTCCCTGTCGAAAACATGCCCAAAATTTTGCAATGGTTCAGTGTGCTCATGCCTGCCCGTTGGTTTAACGATATAGTGAAAGACATCATGCTGAAAGGCAACGGACTGTTTTATTTGTGGGATGAGACCCTGATCCTGCTGGCAATGAGTCTGTTTTTTGTTGTGTTGAGTGTACGGAACCTAAAAAACCGATTGGAATAACCATGCGTGTATTGTTGACCCTTTTGCAGAAAGAATTCATCCAGATTTTCCGCGACCGGAGAATGCTGGCCATCATTGTTATGGTACCGGTTATGCAGATGCTTATCCTGGTATATGCCGCCGATTTTGACGTAAAAAATTCCGACTTGGTTGTGGTCGATTGGGATCAGAGTCCGGCATCGCGTAAATTGGTACAAACTTTTTCGGGATCTCCTTTTTTTCAACTGCATGCGACCTCCTTTCGCCAGGAGGAGGCTGAATCGCTGCTTCGCAGCGGAAAAACCGACATGATCCTGATCGTTCCGGCCGGTTTTGAAAAGGACTTGTTTCGGGAAGCCGGGGCATCTCTTCAGTTGATTGTCAATGCTATTAATGGTTCGACAGCCGAAATTCTGTCCGGATATGCCCAAAATATGATTTTGGATTTTCAGCGCGTGTGGATCGGCGAAACCCTGGCTGTGCCTGTTTCGAAGAACGCTGGTGGAATAAACCCGGTCGTGCGATACGTGTACAACGATCGGCTCGATTACAAGCATTTTATGGCCCCGGGAATCCTGGTGATCCTGGTTACGATAATCGGGATGTATCTTACCGGGATGAACCTGGTGAAGGAGAAGGAAATGGGCACCACAGAACAGTTGAATGTGACACCCCTGAAAAAACACCAACTTATTGCGGGCAAGTTAATCCCCTTTTGGATTATTGCCCTGTTCGACCTGGCTTTTGGCCTGCTTATTGCCCGTCTGGCCTTTCACCTGCCCATGGAAGGCAACCTGCTGGTTTTGTTTACCTATGCCGCCATTTATCTGATTGGTGTGTTGGCCGTGGGGCTGTTGATTTCGACCTTTGCCGACACCCAGCAGCAGGTATTGTTCATTGGTTTTTTCATCGTGATGATTTTTGTGCTCATGGGCGGAGTGTTCACCCCACTGGAAAGCATGCCCCGCTGGGCACAGATTCTCGACTTTTTTAACCCGGTTTGTTATTTCATGCGGGTGATCCGGATGGTCCTTCTCAAAGGATCGGGCTTTGCAGATATAATTTCCGAGCTCCTGTTCAGTACCGTTTTTGGCATCAGTATGATGGTTTTTGCCATCGTAAAATACCGAAAACGGGCCTAAAAAAAGAATACCTTTGCCTTTTACCGGTAAAATCCATTCCTTTATCGAACAATCGATGGTAAGCTCAAAAGAACGGTCTATTTTTGAACCGTATTAATTTTTATGATTATGGATAAAAAACAATTTGTATCAGGACGCAGGTTTTTTTTGGGGTTTATATTGTTGTTGATCGGATTGGTGATGATACTCGAGCGTTCGGGTATATTGAGTTGGGAAATTTATGATTTTCTCCTTTCATGGAAAATGCTTTTGGTAGTGATTGGCGCATTTGTCTTCTTTAGCGGGAACAGGGGCGCCGGTATCATTGTTATGGGCATTGGAGCCTTTTTCATGATTCCCGATATTTTTGAGGACTACGATCAGATCAAACGTTTCTTTTGGCCGGCAATTATTTTGCTGGTTGGCCTGTCGGTGATTTTTGGAAGCCGTTCGCACCGTTCTGCCCGGCATTTCCACAATCACTCCCATAAGGTAAACGACGGTGGAATTTATTCCGGTCCGTCCGATACCTCCGAGCGAAAATCATATTCGGACCGGAGCAACTATTCCAGCGGCAAATCGTCGTATTCGAGCAGCATGGATTTCTTCGATGAATTTGTTATCTTCGGGGGTAGGGAAATCAATATGTCGACGAAAAATCTATTGGGTGGCCGTTCTACCTCGATCTTTGGCGGTACCGACATCGATTTACGGCAATGCGAAATTTCGCCCGAGGGTTGCTCTATTGAGTTAACGGCTCTTTTTGGCGCCAATGCCGTGAAAGTGCCTAACGACTGGACCGTGCTGAACAAGATCACGACCATTTTTGGCGGCTACAGCGATTTGCGGATCAAGGATCCTTCCTATTCGCCCAATCCGTCGAAAACGATTGTGCTCACCGGAGTCTGTATTTTCGGGGGAACGGAAGTGAAGAATTTTAATAAAGCGATTTAATATACGATGAATCATCCGCTCTTAAAGAACCCGGTTTTTCTCATATGGTATTATGTATTCTGGATCATCTTATCCGTGGTCCAGTTTTTTATTGATGTGCGGGTTTTTGAAGCAAACTTGTCGATTACCCTGGTCGATGTCATCATTTCCAATGTTATTTACTCCATGCTCGGATTGGGAATCTGGTATGTGGTAACCGGGGTGAAAAGCGAAAGCAAAAGCCAGATTTACCTGGTGCTGTACCACTTGTTCGCTATGCTGTTTATCGTATCGTTCTGGATGTGGGTGACCCACCAGATCGATATGGCCCTGTTTAACAGCGCCGATGTTAAAGCACATATGAAACTGGTTTTACCGGGGAAAGCAAGCCTGGGCGTGTTGATCTACGTGTTGATCGCGGTTTTTTACTATACCTTCTATTATTTCAATTTGCTGAAGGAGAAATCGAAAGAAGAATCCAAACTTCGGGAGCTGATCACCCAAACCCAGTTGAACGAACTGAAATCGCAAATTAATCCTCATTTTCTTTTTAACAGTCTGAATTCGGTTTCGTACCTGACCATCGCCGAACCCGAAAAAGCACAGGAAATGGTGATCAAATTGTCGACCTTTCTGCGTTATTCCTTGAAACATAAGGAGAATCAATTGGTGTCGCTTTCTCAGGAGATCGAGCATATTAAATTATACCTCGATATCGAAAAAGTCCGTTTTGGCGATAAGCTGAACGCATTATTTGATTTGATCGACTGCAATGGTTGCATGATCCCCAATATGATTTTGCAACCTCTGTACGAAAATGCCATAAAATATGGGGTGTATGAAACCACCGAACAGGTGACCATCCAAACAACGGCACGCCGCGACAATCAACAGCTTTATTTCACCGTTTCCAATAATTTCGATCCCGATTCGATTTCGAAAAAGGGAGAGGGAATCGGTCTGCGGAATATTCGCAAACGGTTGGGGCTGGTTTATGGCGACAGCACCCTCTTGACGGTTAAAAACGAAAACCAGATATTTACAGCAACATTACGAATTCCACAAAAATAAGAATGTATGAGCGAAACGATCAGGGCAATCATTATCGAAGACGAATTGCTGGCACGCAATCTTCTGAAGAGTTATCTGAAGGATCATCCCCGTGTGGAGATCATCCAGGAATGCGAAAATGGTTTTGAAGGGCTGAAAGCCATCAACGAGTTAAAACCCGACCTGGTATTTCTCGATGTGCAGATGCCGAAACTGACCGGTTTTGAAATGCTCGAACTGCTGGAGTACCGGCCCGAGATAATTTTCACCACAGCCTATAACCAGTTTGCCATTAAAGCATTTGAGCAAAATGCCATTGATTATTTGTTGAAGCCTTTTTCAAAAGAACGCCTGATGCTGGCTTTGGAACGGGCTATGGAAAAAATCAGCGGCAATCGTACCGGGGAGGCTCCCATCGACAAACTGACCGAGGTTACTGAAACGGATTTTATTGAACGCGTTGTGGTTAAGGATAAAAGCAAAATCCACATCATTCCTGCCGAGCAAATCCGCTACATCGAATCGCTCGACGATTATGTGATGATTTACACCCGCGACCGCCGTTTTGTGAAACAGAAAACGATGAAATTCTTCGAGAACCACATGAATCCGGCCGAGTTTATCCGCATTCACCGTTCTTATATCGTTAAGGTTGATGAGATTGCCGAAATCCAACAATACGAGAAAGAAGCACACATCGTGATCCTGAAAAACGATCATACGAAACTTAAGGTTAGCAAAACAGGGTACAAGACCCTGAAGGATGCCCTGAATTTTTAGTTCAGAATCGTTGCCGGAAGAATGAAGGAGAAGGTTGATCCCTTCCCGGGTTCCGATTCAACCGTGATATCTCCTCCCATCATGTTGGCCATCGACTTGCTGAGACTCAGGCCCAAACCCGATCCTTGGGAGAATTTATCAATCTTGTAAAAACGATCGAAAATTTTCTCGTGTTCTCCGTCAGGAATACCCATTCCGGTATCGCTCACCCGAAAGAGGAGCCATCCGTTTTCTTTCCTTATTTGGAGCGAAACGTCTCCTTCGGCCGTGAACTTTAGGGCATTGTCCAACAAATTGAATAAGATTTGTTGAAAGCGGTCTTTGTCGGTCGTAAGCTGCTCTTCTTCTTTGTCGATGGTAAGCCGTACATTGTCCGGTACTTTCATGCAGAGTTCCTTCTCGATCGAATTCAGAACTTCTTTCATGTTAAATTGGGTGTTGTTGAAGTTGAGGGTGTTGGTTTCGATCTTCGAAAAGTCGACAATGTCGTTCACCATCTTGAGCATGATATTGCTGTTGGCCAGAACCACCTGGTTCAATTCTTCCCGTTCTTCCGGGTCGTCGGTTTGGGCCAGCATGTGGCTGAACCCGATAATGATGTTCAGCGGGGTTCGGATTTCGTGGCTGATGTTGGCCAGGAACGACGATTTCAAGCGGTCGGATTCCATCGCTTTGTCTCGGGCAATGATCAGTTCCCGGTTCATTTTTGCCATGTCTTCCTGCTGGTAATTGATGTGTGTAAAGGTGTTGCTCAGCAAATCGAACAGATTGTTCCAGAACATGGTTATCAGGATAGAGATCAGACTGGCCGTAATGATCATGTTCAGCCACATGGGAAGGGATTGCATGTACCCGTTTTTCTCGGGGTAAAATTCGAGAATACCCCGGTTAAACATCATTCCAATGACTAATATAACAAGCAGGCTGGAGAGGGAAAGTGTCCACCCGGTTCGCTTGTTAAAATAAAGAAAGGAAATGGATGCGGCCGGAATGAAATATGCCCAGCCAAAACCATACAGGCCAAACGAAATCAATCCGCTTAAAGCCAAAATGTACAAACAACAAAGAAAGATAATCCCTTTTGTTTTGGTTTTAAGACGATTGCGAAAGAGGTACAAAAAGAGGATGACCAGGGCCAGGAAAATCTGGACTCCATAGTTAAAGAGAAAACCGGTTTGGGATATGCGCATCAGCGAAATGGCAATTCCCAGGGTAACGACGAACATGATGACGATGAGCACACGGTTCATAACCATGTCCTTGGTCTGGTCCATCTTTTCTTTCAGGTAATTTTTCTGGTCCATAGGTTGTAGATTCGTAGGTTTTCGTTTTGTCTGCCAAAAAAAAAAGAGAAATTTTGTGAAAAAGGTACAACGTTTTTGGGGAAATCAAACGTTTGTACCGGAACTTGTTTCTTATTTTTCACGAATATAACGGGCAATCCATTCCCCCACTTCCGTTGTTTTGTACGCCTTTCCTTCTCCAGCAATGTCCTCAGTGACGACGCTTTCCCGAAGCGAAGCGGCAACGGCTTCCCGGATCAGGCTTCCTTCGTCCATCAGTCCGAAGGCATATTCAAACATCATGGCGGCAGAAAGGATAGTGGCTATGGGATTGGCAATGTCTTTCCCTGCCGCCTGCGGGTATGAGCCGTGTATGGGTTCAAATACAGAGGTATGTATTCCAATGGATGCAGAGGGCAGAAGCCCGAGGGAACCTGTTATCACGCTTGCTTCGTCGGTAAGTATGTCGCCAAACATATTCTCGGTAACCATCACGTCGAAGTTTTTGGG